>CATPCN010000119.1 GCA_955652855.1 uncultured Chthoniobacterales bacterium
AACATATGGGGTTAAAGTCAAGCCTAAAATGCCCGCCCACCGAAATCGCTATTCGTTTCCTCTTTGCTTTCGCCCACCGACTTTGGGAACTTCCTTGTAGGAAGAGATCGGTTTGAAACTCCCGCCCGCACATCGAGAATCGACCGCCAGGAGCGCGTATGTAGTTGTTGGCCTTGCACTTCTGGTCCCGGCCCTGGGCGGGTCGACGCAACTGTGGGCGCAAGCGTCGCTTATGCTGGCTACGGGCCTGGTGCTGATTTTCTCACCACCGCGCCGCTCGCTTGGCTTGGTGCCAAACATTTGCTTCGTCATTCTGGCAATACTCGCGCTGGCTGCCTTTCTGCCAGCGCAATGGTTTGGTGCCGACGAACTGCGGATTGCGTTTGCAAAATTTGGTATTGGCCTGCCGCCAACACGAACTCCGCAACCGTGGATCACGCTGGAGTCCGCATGGCTGCTCCTTCTTGGTCTTGCCTGGACATATTTCCTGTTCGCCTACGAATGGCCGGATCGTTATCGCAAACGAATCTGGCTCTTCTACGCAGGCGGCATTCTCTTTTTGGCAACGGTATTGATCGTGGCCTTTGTATCGAAGCAGCGCATTCCATTCTGGCCGGAGGTGCCCGCGTTTGGTTTTTTTCCAAATCGCAATCAAACCGGTAACGTTCTCGGTCTCGGCGGAGTAATGATTTATGCGCTCGGCCTGCAATCGTTGCAGGAAAATCGCCGATACTGGTGGTGTTGGCCGGTTAGTTTGTCCATTGTTTGCTGGGCGCTCATTCTCAATTATTCACGCGCAGGCATTATTCTTTTCTTTTTCGGCGTGCTCGCGCTCCATCTCTACTGGTGGCACAGTGCGCAGGATCGACAACGGCCGCTGGTCGCGATCGCTGGATTGATTTTGCTGATCGCCCTCTTCGCCATCAACGGCGGCGCGACCCTGAGCCGGTTCGGCAAGGAAACGTCCGCCTTCTTCGCGCCTGCCGAGAATCTTCGCCTTACGATTTATCGTGATGCTTTTGTGTTGCTGAACAAAGCGCCGTTACTCGGCCTTGGTCTGGGAAATTTTCCGCCGATCTTTTCCGCGCATCGACAATATTCCATCGCGGACAACGATGTCATTCATCCGGAGAGCGACTGGCTCTGGGTTGCGCTGGAGTTGGGCTGGCTCGCCCCTTTGCTGCTGCTGATTCTGTTTGTCTGGTGGATCAAGCAATGCCGGCCATTCACTCCAGGAACTTTTCGCCTGATGCGCGCCTCGGCGATGATTTGCGGTTGCGCTTTTGCCATTCACGGTATTTTCGACGTGTCCGGACATCGGATTGGCTCGCTCTGGCCGGCACTTTTCCTGGCGAGCATTGCCATTTTTCCGGCCTGCCGTTTTCGATCTTCGCCGACGCTTGCGCCGACTTTTCGCATCGTTGGCTCCTTTTTCATCTGCATCGGCCTGTTCTGGCTGATATCGATCTTCAGTGCGCGAATTTTCCCGACCACTGCCGCGCTGAATCGTCTGCAAATTCGAATCGAGGAGGCCGCCCGCACTGATGATTATGGAGCGGTTCTAACGCTGACATCCGAAGCGCTCCGCATCGCGCCACTGGATTGGTCGCTCTACTACAAGCGCGGCGCCGCCGAGGCGGCACTGTTTAATTCCCTGACCGCAACGGAACGCGATTTCGCCGCGGCCCGCTACCTCCTTCCCTATTGGCCGGATCTTTTGTTCAACGAAGGCGCGGCTTGGTTCGCCGCCGGCGCAACTGATCGCGCGTTCGATGTCTGGGAGGAAGCGCTGCAACGTTTACCGCAAAAGGCGCCCGGTATTTACAACCAAATCTTCAGCTTAATCAAGTCCGACGCAGCGGCGGTCGATCGTTGGCGAGAGTTGGCACACACCAACAAACAATTCCTTCTCATTTTCCTGCAGAACGCAAAGCCGGTGGAATTTGAGATCGAGCTGGAGCGCTTACTTTCTGACGACCAACAATTCCAATCACTCACGCCTAACGAATTGTCGATGCTCTTCTCGATCTGGTATGAGAAAGGAGACAAACTCGAACTCGCGGAAAATTTACGCGAACACCCGGATTGGCAAAAGATTGGTTGGAGGCAGTTCGCGCGGGTTTGCGCTGATTATCAAGACTATCGGCAGGCTTACGAGACCGTGCTGAAGTTCGACCCTCCCCCGGTCTTGCCCGCGACAAATTCAGACGAGTCACTGGAAAAACTGGCCGCGCGTTTTCAGGTTAATCAAACCGATCTCGAGAACGGGCTGGCGCTCTATCGAGCGCAGATCAAACAAGGTCAGAATGACGCCGCATTGGTCACGCTGCAAAAACTAAGCGCAGTGGACGGCAGTCCTAAATATTTGTCATATCTGGAGGCGCAACTTTGGGCGCAAAACGGCCAGTGGAATCAGGCTTGGGAGGCAGTGGCCCGGTTCGAGTTCGGGGGCAGATAACCTGCAGGGCAAGCAGCTTGCTTCCAACCAGTGTACCGATGCCACGAAAGCAAGACAAAAGTCGTTGCCGCGATCTCCTAATTATCAATAGAATGCCAAATTCCCCGATGCCTCCGAGTTTTCGCGCAACCGTTGGTTGCTTTGCTTTTATTACCCTGATTTTCGCGCGCGTCGCTTCATCGCAAGTTGCGACCGCTTCGACGCTGACGAGCTCGCCCTCGCAACCCGACACCGTGTCGCCAGAGCCCGCCATGACTCAGGGACCGCCGGTTTCGCCCGAGTATCGCCGGCTTCAATATCACTTGAACCTCGAGGTCCGCGGAGTTTATGACGACAACATCGGTCTCACTTCGCAAAATAAGATCAGCGATTATTCGGTCCGCGTTGATCCGACTCTTTCGCTTGGCTATGGAGATCTCGAACCGGGCGGCGCGAATTATCTTCATCTCGAATACGCGCCGGATTTCGTCTTTTTTCTGGATCATTCCGAGTTCGACGCCTACCAGCACAGCATCGTTCTGGGCGCTCAATCGGTCCAAAGCCGTTTGACGCTCAGCTTAAGTGGCAACGTCCGATTTCTGAAAGGCTTCGATTTCAACCAGGCCATTGGCAGCACCGGCGCGTTTGTGAATCAGGTGAATCTCGATGTTCGCGGCCGGCCGCAAACGACCAATTTGAGTGCTCAAGCAACCGCGGCCTACGATCTCGGCGGCAAGACTTCGCTCAGCGCAGGTGTGCAAACGGCTGTCACGGACTACAGCAAGTTCACCAGCTCGCAAGCGCTTTCTGGAAATCTGTTCGTTAATTATGCTTACAGCCC
>CATPCN010000120.1 GCA_955652855.1 uncultured Chthoniobacterales bacterium
CAGGTGCTATGTCGGCGTTGCGCGCGATCCCGAAAAAAGGTTGAGACAACATTGCCAGAGCACCGAGCGTCGAAACAACTACGCATTGTGCAACGCAATCCGAAAGTACGGCCTGCCGGAGATGACGAAACTGTGCGAGCTTCGAAGTCACGAAGAAGCGTTCGCGATGGAGCAGATGCTCATCAGGAAATTGAAAACGCGCTGTCCTCGCGGTTACAACATGACGACAGGCGGCGAAGGTGTGACAGGTCTTTCGAAACGAAGTCTCGCCCGAATAGGCATGAAGTTGAAACAACGGCATGCGAACGATTCCGAATTTCATCAACGAATGGTTCAGGTGGCGATACGCAGCGGCCCAAAGGTGTCGGCAGCAAACAAACGATTTTACGCTTCTTCGAGGGGGAAAGAATTGATGACACGAAGGTCGGCATCGCAGTGGAGGAAAAACGTCGCGGCAGCGAATCGGAAACCTCGCTCCGCAGCGACGCGAGCGAAAATGCGGAAAACAGCTTTACGAAACTGGAAAAACTCCGCGCATCGAAACAAGGTGAACGCCGCACGCGAAGCCGCGCAGGCAAGGTTGCGCGCGACAGATCAAGCGTGGGTTGCGAAACGGTCAAAGGCCATGTCTGCCAGCATGAAAGCCAAGTGGAAGGAACCGTCATTTCGGTCGGAGCAAGCGGAGTCAATGCGATTGAGATTGAGGCGAGACGCGTTGAAGGCGAAACTGAAATTGTCTCACTGACAATCGAAGGTGACGAAAGCTACGTGGCCGGAGGCATCATAGTTCACAACACGGAAATCTGCATAGCCTTGGACGGCCTGACGTGGGAGCTGCCGGAGAGTGGCGACCCGGAGGACTACGGCGGCTACGTCCCCATCGACCACGACAAGGAGTTCCCCGGCCCGACGGCGCACTTCAACTGCCGCTCCACGCAAGTCTCGCTCCTCAAGAGCTTCAACGAGCTGAAGGGCGAACTCGACCCGGAGCACGTCGACCAGATCAGCGAAGCTACGCGCGCGAGCATGGACGGACAGGTGGGCGTGGTCGACGGCTACGCGGGCTGGCTCGACGGCAAAAGTGTCGATGAGCAGAACGCGATCCTCGGCGAGACGGCGGCCAGCCTGTGGCGCGACGGCAAACTGGACTTGACCGACATCACCGACCAGAGCAACCGCCCGCTGACCTCGGAAGAACTGCTGGCGCAGGCCGGCCAATAAAAAAGGTCTGACTTGACGCGCGTCACGAGCGAGAGTAAGGAAGCATCGTAACAAAAGAGGGATAAATTTTATGTGGAACAGAAAAGGCAAAGTGGTTGTGACTCCGGTCACCAATTCCAATACGACGGGCGTGAAGAGTAAGATTCCGCGCCCGCCGAAACATCCGCGCGTAGACGGCCCGACCAAAGCCAAAGCTGGCGCTGGCTTCTCGCCGCGGCTGGGCAAGGGCGGCGCGCCGCAGAAACGTCCGACGCCGACCAACCTCGGCGGCAACGTCAAGGTCGGAACCAAAGGCTAAGATAAGATGCGCAAACGTGGCGCAGGCCCTATCAAACGGCTGACAGTGACGCCGGTCACGGCCAAGAGTAAGACCGGCGTGCTGACGGGCGCAAAGAGGCCGATCAGCAACCCGGTGATCAAGACGCCGTTCGGCAAGCCGCCGTGGAAAAGCCAGATGCCTCCGCAGGCGACGCCGCCGCCCTGCGGTTAAATTTCAAGTTTTCCGTAGTGTGGTTCGGCGAGCCGTCTCGTGGATGTGGCGGCTCGCCTTTTTTCTTTCTCTTGACCAGCGGCGCGTCGTGCGCTAACAAAGCTTTCATGCGCATGAAAGCGATCTATGACACTGAATCGGCGGTTCCTGAAGCATTCAAGGCTGAGTACAAGCCGAACGGCGAAGGCAAATGGGTATTGCAGGTCGACGGCGACCTCGTTCCTGGCAGCGAACTGCAGAGTTTCCGCACCAAGAACATCGAGCTTATGCGCGAGCGCGACCAAGTGCTGAAGCCGCGCATCAAGATTTACGAAGACATCGGGTCGCCTGACGACTTCAAACACTTGAAGGAAATCTCAGACCAGCTTGACGAAGGCAAACTCATTCGCTCAGGCAAACTCGAAGAAGCGGTCGAGAAACGGCTGGAAAAACTCAAACTGGAACACGAGAAAGAGCTGAAGAAGGTCGCGGAGACGAACGACAACTTGACGGCGCGCCTGTCGGTCATGACGATCGACCAAGAGGCAGACCGCGAAGCGTTGAAACGCGGCGCGCGACCGGAAGCGCTGCGCGACATTCGCGCCCGTGTCCGAGAGCGGGTGAAGATGCAGCCGGACGGCAAGATCGTCGGATACAAGGACAACGGCGAAGTCGACTACGGGAAGACCAGCAACGGCCTGACCGTGGCCGAGGTGATCGAGGATTTGTCCACGGCGGACGACGCCAAACATTTCTGGCTGGAGAACAAGGGCATGAACACCAACCCCGGCAAGCGCAGCCCGTCCGAAGGCGGGATGCACACCGGCCCGAACCCGTGGAAGGGCGGCGCGGACTTCAATTTGTCCGAGCAGATGCGACTGACCAAGACCGATCCGAAGCTGGCGATGCGCCTGGCTGCCGAGGCGGGCAAGAAGTTCCTCGCCCCGGCGACGTAAACAATGCAGTCGATCAGTAACGGTGCGAATTTCGAGCTGCGGCGAATAATCCGTGACAGCGTCGGCGGCGTCCCGCCACGCAAATACCCGAACAAGTGCCCGGTCTGCTCTGGAAGCGGGAAGTTGTGGGAGCCTGTCGGCTATACCGCTACCATGCAGTGCCGCGCTTGCCACGGAACCGGCGTAGTCTGGGGATGACTCGCTCGCGATGTCGAGACTCAGGAAATCTGAGGAACTGGCTCGGCAACTGAAAGGAAAACAGTCCTTGCTCGAATCGTGGCTCGACCAGCCACAGGACGTGGTGGAACGCAACAAGGTTTACATTCAATCGTTGCACGACAGATGTCGCAAAATTCAAAGGCTGCTAGAAAAAGAATAACGACTTCTGGTCGGTGCGTTTCATCAAAACATCTTGACAGACCCGCGGTGCGCTGATTTAGTGCGCGCCAAGGCCGAAGCTTCCCGGTGGGAGGCATAGGCGGCGCGGGGACGAAATTTTCAAGCTGCCGGTGGCAGTGAGACGCCAGCGCCCGGTTCCCGGTGGGAGCGCGCGAACCCAAAAAGAAACTTTGGTGTTGAGCGTATAGCTCCCGCGCTTCGGGATGACCGGAGGTAGGATTTGCGAAGGCTCGAACCAGAGCAACTCAAGGACAAATCCTATTAATGAAACTCATTAAACGAGTGCTCGGATGGTTCGGCGACAGTCGCCGGATGCGCTTCGAGCAGTGTCAGCGCATGGCAGCGAGCATAGTGGCCGCTGCGCGGGCGCAAGCTCCCGTCGGGTTCGACCCGGTGTGCGCGCTGACC
>CATPCN010000121.1 GCA_955652855.1 uncultured Chthoniobacterales bacterium
CAAGATCATCGTGAATGTGATTCGCCTCGGATCGCAGTTGTTCAACCTCGGACTGCAGGTCATGTTTGGTTGCGGAGCGCAGTTCCGCAAGGTCTTGCTTTGTCGCGGAGCGCAATTCCGCAAGATCCTGCTTTGTCGCGGGCGAGTCGCCGTTCATATGTCTCCTTTCATCATACGTGGAAACAAACCAGGCGGATTGAGGGTGCAATAACTGCTGCAAATCCATCGTAATCAAAAGTGGTGAGCCGGGCGGGGCTCGAACCCGACACGCCAGTTTAGACTCCGTAACTTGCGGAACCTTCGAACAGATAGAACGTATAAAACCAATAATCCAGGCAAAAGCCGCGACGTGTCCGCGACACTGATGTCTGGGAACTTGGCACTGACCGCCACATAGTTGCCGGTTACGACCGGTTCTGATTAAGCATTACTTCAATACGGAAGCCCGCGCCGCCGAGTGGCAGCGCGGGCTTCACCATTTTTCAAGCTCAGAGGGACCACGTGCAAGCGATAAGATTCTCGCACCTTTCCGCATCGCGCCAATTCCTGATCCGTCTCTGCCAGCGCGTCAATTACGGATCAATTCTGAACCTGAGAGTAGTCGACAGCGATGTCTGTTTCGAGTCCCCTCCCGACATCATCGTGGAGGTCAAGTTAGACGGCGACATTACACAACGGCATGAACTCGATCTCACCGACTTTGCGTTGCCCGTTGAAAGCTATCGTCTATTAGCCCAGATTGATTCGTTAAAGAACGGCGTCATCGAGAAGATTGTTGTGCACGAAGGCTTGCCGCGCCGCGTAGTAATGCGCGGCTCTTTGACGGAGGCGCATCCATGAACCCATACACGCCATCCACCCACAGCGCATTGGCCGATATTGTCATTCCGGACGATCTGGGTGAGCTCGACCAATGGGTCTTGTGGCGCTATGAGGAACGAAACGGCCAGGCGACGAAAGTCCCTTACCAGATTGGACAGCGACGCGCCAACATTACCGATCCCAACACATGGGCGAGCCTAGAGGCCGTCACCAACGAATTGCGCAGCGCGCCGGATTGGTATTCCGGTTTGGGCTTTGCATTCTCGCCCGATGACCGTCTTTGTGGACTCGATCTTGACGACTCGCTTGACGCTGAGGGTACCCCCAAGTCATGGGCTCGTCCGATCGTGGAGCGCTTCAGCGATACCTACATGGAGATTTCCCCGAGCGGCCTAGGGCTGAAGATTTGGGCGCGCGGGGGAGTGCCCTCGAATCTGGCCGGCGCAAGGGTCGGTGACGGGCAAATCGAGATATACGATCACGCCAGATACTTTGCTGTGACCGGTCGAGTCTTTCGGGGCGCCCCAATGCAGATCGAAGATCATTCAGTCGATATACTGGCTCTCTACGAGTACCTAACTCGACCCAAAAAGAGTCGCTGGACTTTACAACCTCTACGCGGCGGCCGAATCCCACACGGCCAGCAACACAACACGCTCGTATCGATTGCAGGAACGCTCCGGGCGCGGCGCGTTTGCGATGAGGCTATCGAGGCGTGTCTTCAAGTCATAAACATGCGACAGTGCGAGCGACCAGGGCCACCAGAAAACATCGCTCGAATTGTCCGAAGTTCCCGACGTTGGGGAGTGATCGCATGAGTGCCGAACCAGCGAACGCTGTGGATTGGCTTGAGGGGATTGGTCCCCGCGGCGCGTTGCCTGCCCCCGATATTCAGCCAAACTCAGGCGATTGGCGAGATCAACTCATCAAGAGCCAAAAAGGAAACCCGATTGCCTGCCTTCAAAATGCACTGGTCGCTCTAAGATATGCGCCGGACTGGCAGGGCGTTTTACACTTCGATGAAAGCGCGCTGCACGTCGTCGCGAAAGGAACACCGCCGTGGGATTCACGCAGTGCTCCGTTTGCCTGGGGAGACGAAGATGATGTTCGGGCAGCAGCCTGGATGCAGTGCATGGGCATAATGGTGTCCAAAGACATCGCTGGGCACGCTGTACAGACCGTCGCGCGAGAATTTCCCTTTCATCCTATCCGTGACTATTTGAACGGGCTGGTTTGGGACAAAATACCGCGCATCAATGATTGGCTGACGCTATACGCCGGTGTGGATCATTCGGAATACGCCCGCGCCGTCGGCGCGAAGTGGCTCATCGGCGCCGTAGCCCGAATCTTTAAGCCGGGTTGCAAAAACGATACTTGCTTGGTCCTCGAAGGTCCTCAGGGAGTAATGAAGAGTACGGCACTCAGGACACTCTCTCATCCCTGGTTCACGGACGAAATCGCCGATCTCGGTACAAAGGACGCGGCGCTGCAAGTCCGCGGTGTATGGATCATCGAATTGGCTGAGTTAGACGCAATGGGTCGTCCCGAGGCAAGTCGGACCAAGGCGTTCATGAGTCGCTCGACTGATCGTTACCGACCTCCCTATGGTCGACATTTGATCGAGGTGCCCAGAGAAAGCGTTTTCGCTGGCACAGTGAATCACGACAATTACCTGAAGGACGAAACCGGTGGCCGGCGCTTTTGGCCAGTACGATGTGGCGAAATTAGAATCGATGAGCTCCGGCGCGACCGCGACCAACTTTGGGCGGAGGCAGTCGCACGCTTTCGCGCAGGTGAGACTTGGTGGATCGAGTCTGCGAAGTTGAGTGCCGCTGCCGCCGATGAGCAACAGCAACGGTACGACGAAGACGCGTGGCAGTCACTCATTGAGGATTGGATTGAAGGCCGTGAGCATGTAACCATCGAACAAATCCTGCGCCTTTGCATTCAGAAGCAGCCCAGCGACTGGAACCAGGGAGATAAGAACCGGATCGCGCGTTGCCTTCGTGCGATCGGATGGACGCGGAAACGGGGACCGAAAGATGAAAAGGGCCACCGCGATTGGCGATACTGCCCTGGTCCCGGCCTAAGATGTGGTGTCCCGCTTTAGAATTGACCTGTGGACGAGATATTGAGTTGATTCTGCGCCTGCTGGCTCGGTGTCCAACTCTGTCTCACTTGAAACCCCTCACATGTGAGGAGCACTCGTGATCATGCATATAGGTACGCCTGATCTACTGGGACTAACGTGGACACTGGGACAAGGTGTTACGGATCACGCAGTTCCCGGGCTTCTACGCATCCCGGACAGACCGGGACAACGCGGACCCCTTCGGGACGGGCTCGTTACGTGTGGATTTGTTGTTCTAAAACCTGCACGATCAGCGTAGAATAATATCGTAGGTCGGTTCGCCTGGGCCGGCGCACAACAGCGCACCTCCGAAGGACCCTCACGAAAACATATTCGGAGGTACGCTTATGCTCGCGCATCCCGCGACACAAAACATCGAGCTGTGGCAGATCGAGCGGCTCGTAGAATATCCGCGAAATCCACGCAAGAACGATGGAGCCGTGGATCGCATGTGCGGCAGCATCCGTGAGTTCGGCTTCAAAATTCCATGTCTGGTTCGCAGTGACGGCGAAGTGGTCGATGGTCATCTCCGTCTCAAAGCCGCGCGCAAACTCGGAATCAAGGAAATCCCAGTGATCCTCTGCGACGAGTGGACGCCGGCGCAGGTCAAAGCGTTCCGGCTCATGGTCAATCGCTCTGTTACATGGGCCGATTGGGACGAAGAACTACTCGCGCTTGAATTGCAGGAGATCCAGGAATCGGATTTCGATCTCAGCCTCACTGGATTCGACCCCGGCGAGATCGATAGTTTGCTGTTGCTCGACGATGACGAAAAAGCCAATGCGGCGCCGCCGTTGCCGGCGATTCCCGTTTCTCAGTCAGGAGATATCTGGTTGCTGGGACCGCACCGAGTATTGTGCGGGGACGCCACGAGTGCAGAAACTGTTTCGAGGTTGCTCGGTGAGCGAAAACCACGCTTGATGGTGACAGATCCACCTTACGGGATAGAGCTCGATTCTGAATGGCGCGATCGAGCGGGACTCAATAGCCGCGGACCGGCCGAGCCAAGCTACATGAAAAATCGCACGGTAGGGCACACCGAGACTGCGATCTCCGGCGACACGCGCGCCGATTGGTCGGATGCATTCGCGCTCGTACCCAGCCTCGAAGTGGCCTATGTGTGGCATGCCTCTCAATTTGCAAGCGAGGTTCTTGCGGGACTGCTGCGAATTGGCTTCTTGCATCATCAACAAATCATTTGGAATAAGGGCCGAACCGTGCTCACGAGAACTCACTATTGGTACCAGCACGAGCCCTGCACGTACGTGCGAAAGAAGAACGCTCCCTGGTACGGGAAAGCCGGCCAGAACTCAACGATTTGGGATTCGCCTTCGCCAAAATTCATTATGGGTAGCTCCGATGAGGACAAGTATGATCATCCGACGCAAAAGCCGATCGAACTGATGCGGAAGCCAATTCTGAATCACTTGCGACGCGGCGAGTTGGTCTATGACCCATTCCTCGGTTCCGGCACTACGCTCGCGGCCGCGGAACTGACTGAACGCGTCTGCTACGGAATGGAGCTAGATCCGAAATACATCGACGTCGTGGTCCAACGCTGGCAGCAGTTGACGGGCAAGTCGGCAAGCCTCGATGGAGACGGGCGAACGTTCGAACAGATAGCGCAGGAGCGGCGGGCGGAAGCGGGATGAATCCACTTTCAAATTGTCCACAACGAGAAACGCCGCCAGGTTGGAACCCAGCGGCGCGAGCGAAACGGGAAAGGCGTGAATTAGGCTTTGATCGAGTAGGTGCGCTCGCCGTCCTCAGCCTTCGTGGATACTACGGTCAACCCCATCTTCTTTCCCAGGGTGCCGCTGATGAAGCCCCTTACGGAATGCGGCTGCCAGCCGGTAGCCTTCATCACTTCCTTGAGGGTGGCTCCGTCCGGCCGTTTCAGCAAATCGAGCACCTTGGCGGTCTTGCTGCCTTCGCGCGCACCGGCCTTTTTGACACTGGCCTTTTTCTTGCCCTTGGGCGCTTTCTTCGGGGGGCTGGCCTTCTTAGCCGCCTTCCCTTTCTTGGGCGCAACGTGGGCGCGACGTGGCGCAACAC
>CATPCN010000122.1 GCA_955652855.1 uncultured Chthoniobacterales bacterium
TCGCGGCGGGTCTTGAGCGCGCGATTGATCAGCGATCTCGGCACGCCCAGGTCCGCCGTTCCCAGTGGGGCGCCACGGCGGTCGCGCGCCACCGATACTTCCAGTTCTTCGCCCTTTCGCAGCAGCAGGAAACCGCGCTCGGCCCCGGTCACTGACAATGCGGCATCCACAACCGCGGCGAGCACGTCGTCGGTGGACAGCGAACTCTGTAGCGCCCGGGCAACTTCCACCAGAGATCGCAGCTTCGAAAGATTGCTCGCACCCGTTGCCGCCGGGCCGGACACCTGCTCCATGAAGCGATGAATCTCGTCTTCTTCCAATGAGAAAACCAGCCGGTACGAATCGTGGAATCCGAAGTCGATGCGGTCTGAATTCGAAAGCTTGTGCCGGTTGACGCGCTGGCCATTGACGTAGACGCCGTGGCGGCTTTTCAAGTCCTCAATAAAATAATCGGCGCCGTCCGCGACGATGCGGGCATGGCTGCGCGAGGCGCGGTTGTCGCGCAGCACCAGATTGTTGTCGCCTTGACGCCCGATCGTGAACGGAAGGGGTTCAAGCAAAGTCCGGCTGCGATTCCCCGAGGGATTGATTATTGCCAGCGACGGCAATCGAGTGGCGGACGGCGCTGGGGCTGGCGGGGTGGTCACGTTTGGCTATCCCTGAGGGTATCAAATTGGGAATCCCAATTCCTTCAAATGACGGTAGACCAGCGATACCGGCAATCCAACTATGTTGAAATAGTCGCCTACCACACGCTCGGTGAATCGTGATGCCAGTCCTTGAATCGCGTAAGCGCCTGCTTTGTCCATCGGTTCCCCGCTTGCGACATACGAAGCCATTTCGTTTTCAGAGAGCGTGGAAAAACGAACCCAGGTGGTGGCGGCATCGACAATCTTGCGGGAATCGGCGCGGAGGCAGATGCCGGTGACGACTTGATGTTCGCGGCCGGAGAGCATGCGCAGCATTCGCAATGCATCGGCGGAATCGCCCGGCTTTTCGAGGATATGCTCGTCAACGACGACCACTGTGTCGGCCGCCAGCACCACTTCACCGGAGGCGATCGAAACTGCAAAAGCCTTTTGTTCAGCAAGACGGCGCACGTATTCTTCGGAGGATTCACCCGGCCGGTGCTCCTCTGGAACATTGGGGGCGCGGACGGTGAACGGAATGCCGGCGGCTGTCAGGATCTGCTGCCGGCGCAGCGAAGTGGATGCGAGGACCAGCACGATTCCAATGTAGTTCGAAAACCGTTGGAGAGAAAACTGCGGGCGCGGGCACTAACCAGGCAACGAAGTTACGCTCTCTCCTCCGAGCGCGTAAGAACAGGCGGACGATAGATCGCTAGCGCCCGCCTGTACTTCACAGTTCTAACATTTACAATTTTGTATGAAGGAATAATTGGACGCTGATTTATTACGAGCGCATACGATTCGGCCGCCGACCCCTGGGTGGTTTCCCCTTTCGATCATCGGGGGACAGCTCAGCAGACGACTCGTAATTGACGTCTAGAATCGCCTAAGTGAGGCAGCAGACATCTATTCACCTGCCACCGCCCAACCGCGCGCGGATATCCGCAGCCTTTAGCATCTCATTCATGTGGTCATAGCACGCTAAGAGTAGTGGGTACGTTTTTTCTCTTGTCTTACTCGACTGGTGCTCCAATAGTGGCTCTAATATCTGCGCAGCCCGACCGTATATACCTGCTTTGACGTAGCAGTCCCCAAGGGCATGACGACAGATGACATCATGCGGCGTTTCATCGAGAGCGATTTCCAATTGTGCAGCGGCGATACGATGTGCATTAGACAACCCAGAGTCCCGAAGCACCATCCCAAATTCCCGAAACACTTTGGCCCGGTCAGGCCCATGTTTCGGTGCGTGCTCCGCCGCTTGCTTGTAGTGCTGAATTGCGGAAGCGAGTTCCTTGCGTTGATGCCGGTAGAACTCGGCGAACTCTTTTTGAATCTGCCAATTATTATGGTTCCGTTCAAGTGCAAGTTTGTAGAACTGTTCGGCAGTATCTAGATCTCCGGTCTGCGCCGAGTTGCGAGCCACCTCTGCTGACGCAAGCTCTGGATTTCGCTCCCCGCGACGGACCTTTTGAACGAGCGCACGCTGGGCCGGATCTACGATTTCCTTTGCTTGGTACCAATCGTTGAATCGCCTCCGAACCGCACTCTCATACCCGGTTGTCTTTGACACCTCCCTGTAAACAAAGGTATTTGTCACTGGCAAGAGCGAAAAGACTATATCGCGGTAGTTCAGGTCATATTGGTTCTCGATCAATGAATACTCTCGTAATTCTTCGAGCTGGTCAGCGACTTCATGCACAGGCAACTCTGCCCCCGCTGCGATCGCTTCAACAGGAAGCTGGGTACCCATGAGCGACAATACTTTCAATATCGTTTGTTGCTTTTCTGGTATATCCCCGTAGACGCGTCTGAAGCTGAACTCCAGCAGTTCTTCTCCGTGCCGACCCTCTGCCGCCAATGTCTCTGCTTCCTTCAACGCTTTTTCTGCTGATTTTGCACGGCCGACAAACCACTCTACGACGAGAGGAATCCGATCGCAGGAGTTAGCTATCCGGGCCTTCTCCGGATTGGACAACTCAGCAATGTGGTCCTTTCTGCGGATTCGGGCCGCGTGGGTCAAAAAGCGGATCGCCTCATCTTCTTCAAATGGACCTACGCTGATAGGCAATGCAGCAACTCGTACCCGCGCTTTACGCGAAGTAACGATCGCTCTGGTCGGTAAAGGTAGGTCTTCCAAAAACGAAATTAGTTGAGGGTCGTCAACAGTCTCCAAATTGTCGACGAACAACAGCCCCCGGAATTGCGACAGGATGTTGACCTTGACGGCCTGGATCTGGTCCGTGGTGCTCCCAATCTGTTGAAGCTCTGAAAACCCAGTGACGTCACAAATCTCCCGCAACAGATCTGAGAGGGACGAAAGTGTTGGAGCGGCCGGCACAATTCCGGTCGATGTGAGAGCTCGATCCTTCGCAGTCAATGACACGATGAAGTCAAATGTCTTCTTCTCATGAGCCAGAAGTGTTGCCCAACTCGCAAGCGCGGTTTTCCCAACCCCCCCGATACCGTTCAGCGAGGTTACGAATGTCCGATTGCTTGCAAGGGATGCTTCGATGATGCTGCACAGCTCTTTTCGATGCGTGAACTCTTGGTATTCGGGACGTAAGACTCTAAATCCGGGCTCATTGACTATGTACAGCGATGCTGCTTCTGGGACGTTGTGTCTTGCAACGTAGCTCAACGCTTCAGACCCGCGCAAGATTCGCGTTTCATCCGCTATTCGAATACACAAATCGCCCGCTTTAATGGACTGTCGACCGTTAACGGTGGGGCCATCGCCCATGGCTCGAAGAGCCGCATGCGCCTTCGAAGGTACTATGGCGATGCCAAGGTACCGTTGATCCGGCTGAATAAACTCCCTCGAAAAGCTGACCCAAAATCTATCGCCGACGTACCTTCGAATCTTGTCGTTGAACAACTTCGTGTCGGCTTTGTGGGTTGCACCGACAAACTTGAAATCCCTATCACGAATGCCAAAGACAAGCACGCCACCTTGATTGTTGTGGAACGCCAACACATCAGCCGCAATCTTCGCCCATTCTGACTCGTACCCCTTTGCCACCGGAGCCAAATCTTCTTTGTAATCCCACAATTCATCTTCTTCCTTGTGGAAACCATCTCTGATGATCAAAGGATTGCGCTCGAAGAGTGTATCAATTATACCCGCCGTATTGCGGTTGGCTATGTGTCTGGCAAGACCTTCAAGAGGAGTCATGAAAATAAGCTA
Source organism: uncultured Chthoniobacterales bacterium (assembly GCA_955652855.1). The sequence goes on from CATPCN010000122.1 coordinate 3,817, forward strand.
CGTCGAAGAAACGTCACACTATGGATGAACACCTGCATTATCTCAGAAGTTCATGTCTGGTGAAATCACGGACTTGGCGCCGTCGCTTTGGTTAGCCGCGCTTGTTTGCGATTTGGTGAGCCACTGACATGCAATTGCGCATTATTCTCGGGATCAACTCCGTGTTGCCATTATTTGAGGAGCGATTCAGAACGATCCTTCAAAGGCATCGCTGAGGTATGGGAACCATCAAATTGAACAATACCGAAAGCTTCGTGCTGAGGCACCTGGACCTCACCGAGGGATTCGATCCGAGAGAAGGGCAGCACCCGGCTGATTTTCGGATTCCGGGCAGATGCAAATCAAACTCAATGCCCCCGCCGCCACAAAAAATAAACCGGCACCCCGGTAGCAATCAATCCCAACCCCGCCAATGACGGCCCCGGCCGCGTGACCAAGGTGTTGCCTACGAAATAAAGCGTCACCGCCAAAAACAACACGGGGGTCACCGGATAGCCCCACATCCGGTACGGGCGCGCCAACTCTGGACGGCTGCGCCGAAGCAGGATAACGCCCAGCACCATCAAGCCGTAAAACACCCATAGCGCGAACATGGCGTAATCCATCAGAGTTTCATAGGTTCCACTGAGCAATAA
>CATPCN010000123.1 GCA_955652855.1 uncultured Chthoniobacterales bacterium
ACGTGATTCCATTGGGATTCGACACGAGTCTTTACCCTTTCGATCCCGCTCCGCCGGCGAAGACAGGACCTCCGGTCGTTGGCCTGATCGGCAGCTTCAACTGGTATCCCACCTACACAGCCGGCGTCCGTCTTCTGAGCCGGCTCTGGCCTCAGATTCGCCAGCACGTCCCCGAAGCGCGCCTGCTGATTGTCGGGTGCCGCGCTCGTGCGGCGCTCACCCGCTATTTACCGGCAGACGCGATCAACATTACGATCGAGGAGGACGTTCCCGACATCTTGCCATATTTCCGTCAGCTAGACGTGATGCTCTATGCGCCGACGATTGGAACGGGTGTGAAAATAAAGGTACTTGAAGCATTTGCTCTAGGCATCCCTGTTGTGACCAATCACGACGGCTTGGAAGGTATTCCCGCTTCGGATGACCGACACGTCCGATGCGGCGAGACGGACAAGGAGCTTATCGAAAAAGCCTTATACTTGCTGAAACATCGCGCCCTCTGCCAGCAACAACGAAGCGCTGCAAGAACACTCGCCGAAAGCCATTTCGCTCCCGAACAGGTCATAGGTCAGGTTGAACGAATTTACTCGCTGTACTTTAAATGAAGTCGCGTACGATCAATTCTTTTTTACCGCGCTTGAAATCACGCCAGCTCTTGCATTTCGCGATTTGCATGATGGTTGGTCTCCTGCTCGCTACCCTCCCACACTTGGTCATGCTATGGAAGACTGGCAAACCTTATTATATCGCGGACCACGACGATCTCCTATATCTCTCTATTGCCGGCCAATCCTACTTCAACCACCCCTTCTCGTTATCCGATCCGATGTTTGATCGGCCTGACCTGCCGAGCAGTTATCCATATCTACAATTCGCTCCTGGGATTCTGCCGGCAAGGTTTCTCGTTGGTTCCCCGTTCTGGATCAATCTCTTTTGGAGAACCTTCGCGGGCGCGAGTATCGGTGCCACGTGGGCACTCGTGTTGCGCGCTTTGGTTACTCCGCTGCGCTTTGCGACTGTTCTAACGGTCATCCTGCTTTCCGATATCGGATTGCTAACCGGACATCTCTTTGCAACGCCAATCACGACCGCGCTAGCCGTTGTGTTTGGCCATTCCGACCCGCTATTCGCTTCCAACCCACATCTTGCGGTGCAGTGGCGAATTATCACTCCCGGCCTTTCATTAGCTTATCTCCTTTTTCACCTGTGGGCGGTAGCAAGGTTACGCGAGGAATTCACCGCGAAGCGATTATGCTTCTCTGCTTTCAGCTTTGCTCTTCTATTCTACGTCTATTTCTATTATTGGACCGCTGCGATTGTGGCCCTGGGCCTCTGTTTTTTATTGGACCGAAGACGTAGAATGGCTTATTTTTGGACCGGTTTAATTGGCGTGATCTTAGGCAGTCCAGCGCTTCTCGCCGGCTTTCTCCTCAAAAACCAGAGCCGATCAACAGACTGGCTCCAGCGAACGGATAATTTCCTTCCGATCCCGCACTTTTCGGAACTGCTGGTGCCGGTGCTCGGGATTGGCGTGACGGCCGTGGCGTTTTTCTGGGTCTATTTTCGGAGGCGCCAATACCTGTATGTGTGGAGTCTGGCCGCTGCGGGCTTGCTGTTGGCGAATCATCAGATCGCTTCCGGGATGCAGATTCAAAACTTTCATTTCGTCTTCGTTTGGGGGCCTATGGTTTCCCTGCTAATGGCTTTAGCTCTGGCGGAGTGGGGCCATGTAGTGAGCAAACGATTTTCTCGCCTGGTGACCTATTATGCTGCGATTGCGATGGCTGTGATCCTTTTTGGCATCGGGATTTGGCTTCGTTTCCTAGAAACCGTGCGTACAAGAGAGACAATCGAAATCTCTCGCGTGCTTTCGGCATATATTGAGCAAAGACCCTTTACACTCGCGGAACGTCGAGTTCCGCTGGCGGAACAAGTGATCGCAGGGGACCCTTGGTTCGTCGAATTGGCAACTGCTTTCGGAGATGCCCGGCCACTGTATCACTACATCGCTCTTTTTAGCCGGGAGATTACGGACAAACAATTGAGCTTTCGGATTGCCCTGAATCAGTATTTGATAGGCAAGTCTAAGGAGAGTTTCGAAGCTGAGCAACGGCGAGCCCTGGCAGCTACCGTGTGGGGCCCGATGGCCCGGGATCGGCGAAAGCGCGAGGAGCGGCTGCAGGAGCGGTTGAAAGCCTTTCAGTCGGTGACAGACGCCGCGGTTCCAGCAGTTGCAGAGTACCGGGTTCGATATGTTGCATTAGCGGCCGGCCAATACATGCCACGGGAGCTTGTGCCGCATTTTCGTATCACCAAAAAGACAAGCGAATGGACAATATGGGAAAACCTCGATCCTTAACTGGTTTTCAATAGGCATTGCTCTGATTCTTTGTATTTACCTTCGTGCTACGAGTGGAACGAGTGTGAAAATAAAGATAATCGGAGCATTTGCTCTAGAAATTCCTGTCGTCACAAACCAAAATGGCTTAGGGGAATTGCTGTAAGGAATGGCCGTCACGTTGCGCAAGCTTTACAACCCTAAGCCAAAACGACAAGTATGATATATGGACTTGGAAAGTGCTGCAGAGATGCTTAAAACCCAGCTCTTGTTGTGTCGATGTAGGTTGCTATAGTGGTGACATCCTGATGCTGCGCTTCGCTCCTCAGGGCAGGTTCTTTGCTTTCGAACCATAGCCGGCGTTGTACGAAAAGCTTTGCCAAGAGTTCTGCAGCTCAAACGTTACGATCAACAACGTCGCGCTGGGTGACAGGGAAGGCGTAGCTAAATTCTACCCGTGGCCTGGGAATCCGGGTTTCAGCGGATTCAAGCCTCGGCTTTCGGATCAGTCTCTCCCAATTACCGTGAAGACTACGACCCTTGACCGCGCGGTTGATTCTCTCCAGCCGATCGATCTAATTAAGGTGGACGTTGAAGAAGCGGAACTGCAAGTTTTTCGCGGAGGAACGCAGACCATTTCGCGCCCGAAGCCGGATGTACTATTCGAGCATGGACTAATGCACTGTATCAGAAGAGAAGCGTAAGTAGGATGAATCCGCTGGGAGGGGTTACGCCAGGACCACTTGAAAGCTTTGGGCGCCTTGTTGTATTGGGCGATGTAGCGCAGCAGTTTGCGGCTTAAGTCTGGGACGGAAGTGAAATAGGTTTGGCCGCCAGCCAGTCCAAGAATAAGCCGGGCGCGTTTGGCATCGTCGGCCCGGCCACTTCTTCGCCCCGAGCGACGTCTGAGTTCCCTGCGTTCCGGAGGCGCCAACACAATCCTTGAGTTTTGCATTCCAAAGTCATAACACAGCTACTCATAAAATCAATGATACCTGCACTAGGTAGGGCGGACATGTACGGTAGCACGCCATTTGATATTTTTGATTTACTGGTTCACACTTGTGGGCTGAAAATTTCCCTGCTCGACGTTTGGCTGCGCAGAAGTGAACCGCTGAGCCGAGCGGACTTTTCGAAGCAGTTTTATCAAAGCTGAATTTCTTTTTCATCGCCCATCGCTGATTATTTGATCCGAATTGAAAATAGGTTTTAACGCTCGACTGCTGCAGGCACCCACCCTGAGGGGTTGGAACCGATATGCCGTAAACATTCTGGAGGAATTCCGCAACCTTGGGAGTAATGTTTTCCTTTACTCCGATCATCCCTTGCATCCAGTCCATCTCTCCCGCGTCGCATCCGCGGCAACTCATGTGAACATCTCACCGCCGATGGGTTACTTGCGTTGGGAGCAGGGGTGGCTAGCCGCCCAATGCCAGCGGGATCATGTGGATGTCTTGCACTCGCCTTTTGACTTCGGTTTGCCCTGGTTCAGCCCGTGTCCGCGTGTTCTTACCTTACATGACGCGATCGGACATTTCGGTGAAGATTGTAAGACTCGGACGAGCTTGGTGGCTCCGTGGCGCCTCGGCGTGGCGGCGAATCGTTTGAGTCACTGGATTGCTCGTCGCCGCGCAGAACACATCATCACGGTGAGCGAGAGCAGCCGGCGCGAGATCGAGGCGGCATTTGGGATTCCGCCGCAGAAGATCACAGTGATCGCTGAGGCAGCAGATCCCGTTTTTCACCGTCACGTTACAGATGAGGGCAAGGAGCGAGTTCGGCGCCGGCACGGCATCGAGCGGCCCTATTTCTTTTACGTAGGCGGATGGGAGGAACGGAAAAATATTCCGTTTCTCCTACGGGCTTTCGCAGCCGCACAACTAAATCGCACAGATCTGGTTCTCGGAGGAGGCCAGGTGGAGCAGCGGGCGGAGATGTCCGCGCTCATTTCCGAACTGAACATTGAGGCAAACGTAAAATTACTACAGTGGATCGAAGAGGATGATTTGCCGGCTCTCTATGCCGATGCGCTCGCATTCATATACCCGAGTCGGCACGAGGGCTTCGGCTTGCAACTTTGCGAAGCAATGGCCACGGGTTGCCCGACGCTTGCGGCTCGCTCAAGTTGTTTGCCCGAAATTTTGGGGGATGGCGGGGAGACGTTCAGCTTGGAGACGTCAGCCGAACTGATCGGCCTCCTCCGACGCCTATCTAGTGATGTGGAATACCAAGCGAGCTTGATCGCTCGCTCTCACCGTC
>CATPCN010000124.1 GCA_955652855.1 uncultured Chthoniobacterales bacterium
CGCCCTGGAGCCGGCACTGAGGCTCATTTGGCCTCCCCGGCCCCCCAATCCTCCGCGGCTCAAAAACCAGGAGTGGCGAGTCGCTCGATCCACCATGGTCCAAGCGCCGGTATTTTACGATCCGCTGGCGGCCCACGGGACGGTGGATTTGAGCCTGACCGTGGATGGGAAGGTGCTTGTTGTGATCAAGCATTCGACGATTTTCTATCAGATCGTCTGTGGGCGCGATCTCGAAGTGAACGAGGCCAAATTCTCATCTCCGATTCCGTGGCTGGATGGCGATCCAATCGACTACGACTTGGGTTTTCCCGGCAAGAAACCCCGGGGCAAAGTGTATGCCTGTCCGGCGGATCCTCGTTGCAGCGAGGGAAATCCCGACCGCAAAGTCAAGAATCGTTTATGCACCTGGGAAGATCTGAATACCGAATCCGACAACCAGGGCTTCTCCAACGTTCGTTTCCTGGTGGATGACGAGCCTTCGGGCGCAGCCCAATATGAGATTCATTTGCGATGGGCGGTGCGGCCATACACCAAGGAATCGGCACTCGAAGCGCTGAAGATCCTGGGCGCCGCCAGGATGCGGGACCGAGTCTATTCGCGCGGCGCCGGCTTCCAACTGGACGCCCAGAGCGAGCACGAATTCCGTCAAGCTGGCGCGGACCAGCGACTCATCGATGAGATCAAACGCAATCCGCGCGGGTCGAATTTGAATCGGGCTAAGTAGCGCTCCAAGCGCGGCCGCAACTCTGCTCTGGCCCATGGGTATCGCTCATGGTATCGCCGCCCACATAGGCAATGTTGGTATTTCCTAGCGTTGAATCCAGATCTCGACGCGGCGATTTTTGCCGCGGCCCTCTTCCGTGCTGTTGTCGGCGAGCGGTAGCGCCTGGCCGAAGCCCGTTACACCGCGCGCGACAATGCCTAACGGCGCCAACCTGTTAGCGACGGTTTGCGCCCGGTCCCGCGATAGCCTCAAATTAGCATCGACCGTGCCTTTGTTGTCCGCAAAACCTACCAAAATTATTCCCCGTCGCGCTTCTTGTTTGCTCAGCAGATTGACTAGTTTTTGCAGATCCTGCACGGCCCTTGCGTCCAACTCGCTGCTGCCCGAACGGAAATACAACATCGTGTTCAGTATGTCCGCCCCAGGGATTTTGGTTTCAGGGGCACGATTGGGGTCCGGGTTTATGATCATCAGATTCTGCCCTACGAATCCGATCTTGTCGACAATGTCCTGACCCGCGTCCGAAATCACAAAATCGGCGAATTGCCGGGCGTCGGAACTCGCTTGTTGAGGCACATAGAACAGAAGCCGCCGAGTCAGCGGATAGCTCTCGTTCCTCACGGTCAACACAGTGGGCTCGACTGGCAAAGCTCCTTTTTCCTGAATCTGTAATTTCTTGACTCCCACGGCGAAAGGCAAGCCGACGAATCCGATGCCATCGGGGTCCGCTGCAACCGCCGAAGCGAGCGCGCGGCTATCTTCATAGCGTTTGGCACTCCCAACCAACTTGGCCGAACCGAGTACTCGGTCCTTGAACGTGTCGAATGTGCCGGATTTATCGTCCCGCGCATTTACATGCCAAGTTCTAGATGTATTTTCGCCCGTAAAGATCGAGTTTACTTCCTGCTTGGTCATGGCGGTCACGCCGTTGCTCTCGTGGAGAATTACGACCACCGCGTCGAGCCCTATCACCTTCTCATCACCAAGGTTCAGACTCGCCAACCTCACTTGCTCCTCATTCTTGATCTTGCGGGATGCCATGGCGATATCACAGCTCCCATTTTCAAGGTCGGTAAATCCCGTTGCGGTGCCGTGGGCCTTAACCTCAACCATCTTGAGTTGGCCCCCAATCATGGCGAAAATCCTTACTTCATCCTCTTTCCCGCCAGGTTGTCGACGAATTTCGGTCGCGCCTTTCTTCTGCGCGAGCCATGCCTCAACCAGAGCCGGGCCGAGTTCCGCGCCAATCGTATTGGATCCGCTGAGTCGTAGAAATGGCGGAATATTTTTCCGGTCGGACTGTCCAGGTGGTGACTTGCTCTGGTCACTGTCCTTATTGAGAGGGTTGTGACACGCAATGAGAAGTAGGATGAAGCTAAGGAGAACCGCCCCGCTGACACCAAACTGAGGTGACTTTCGATACGCTATAGCCATATACTCCTCTTTGGCGGATATACTAAGAATCGGTTTGGGTGGAAATGGATAAGCACCACAATAACCTTAAGTGGTTAGACTGTCAACTTTTTTGCTCTAGATATTACGAAGGAGACCGACCGAACAATTAATATTCAGTGACTAAAGTGTTACGAATTTATGACTGTAGAGGAAGTCAGCCTGCATCATGCAAAGCATCTTTCGATATTCGGTTAGCGATGAGCACAAACTCGGTGAGGGGATCTCCACGTACTCAGCCACCCTGGCCAATCAAGCTGCACGTTGGACGCTGATTGAGTGGAGCCCCAGCATCGCCGATGCTGCAACTCTCCGAACCCACTTTCTGGAACTCATCAACAATAAAGCTTTCGAAGGTTTCATTTACCGTCAGAAGCTATATGTGGTAATTCCGGAGCAGGCAAGCGTTGATGCCACGCTCACAGAATTGCGCAAGCACAACTTATTTATTTCGCCCATGAGTGCCACACCGGATATATCCGTGGGGGTCGAATCGACGCCACCACTTGGTCCCGCCCCCCCCATTGCCCACGTCCAACAAGACGAAAATCAGGATCAGCAGTCCGTTATCCAGGCGAGGGAACAGAACCGTCCTTGGCTATTGATGGTCGGTTTAGGATTGCTCGTCGGAGTCGTCTGCGGGTATTGGTTCGGATACGCGCGTATAGAGCTGTTTTCCGCAGA
>CATPCN010000125.1 GCA_955652855.1 uncultured Chthoniobacterales bacterium
AACGGGCTAAGGAAAAATCAGTAGAAGCGTTTTATCCGTCCGGCCCACCAGTCAGCACGACTGTGTTCGCCGCTCCGCGGCGCCCCAGCGTGGTCCCCTTTTACTCCGCCGCGGTGGGAAACTTTCATTCCGCCCTTGACAGTTGACAGCTTATCGCGAAGCCGGTATTCTAAGTACAGAAGTCAGACTTTCCGACTTCCTGACTATTAACCAGCTGCTACTTTCATGACTACACTCGTTAAAATTCACCGCAAGGGCCAGATGACACTGCCCAGCCGTCTCCGCACTGCCATCGGCATTGGTGAAGGCGACTTCATCGAGGCCTCAATTCAGCGGGGCAAAATAGTGCTTACGCCGAAGCAGGTGATCGACCGCTCTAAGTTTCCAAACGCAGATGATGAATATACTCCTGCGCAGCGCCGCGTGATCAATGCCCGACTGGATGAGTCTGAGGAAGATCTAAGAAAAGGTCGCACCGCCGGCCCCTTCAATACTGCAAATGAGATGATCGCTCATATGAAAGACGAACTGAAAAAGCGGGCCGCTGTTAAGAAGTCCAAGCGCTTGCGATGAAGATTGATTACCTGCCCAAGGCTTTAGAAGCTCTGGAAGATGCGCCTGCGGAGGTGCGCAAGGCGTTCTTCAAGCAAGTTGTATTCCTGGAGCAAGACCTTCGGCATCCCTCATTACGGGCAAAGAAGTACGACGAATCCAAAGACCGCTGGCAAGCGCGAGTGAATCGGGATTGGCGTTTCTATTTTAATATCGTCGGGGACACCTATGTTATTCGCGACATCGTCCCTCACCCCAAATGACCCAACGCTTCAAGTTCCACCATGCGTGGCAGGCCTTAGCCGAGCAGTGAGAGACTATTCACGCGGTCCCGGCCACTCCTTGCCCTCTTTCTTCAAGCGCTCATAGATTCGCCAAATGATGGCAACGTATCGTCTGATGTTTTCTTCAGATTCTCGGTACTACTCGTTCGTCTGCCCGGGATATAGATCCCGGATTGAAATTTCTTTTTCATCCATGCCGGAAGCTTGGGTGCCGGTCCACTTTCCGGCAACTCTACTTCAGGGGAGGGAAGACCTGGCTGAACAACCAGTTCTGAATCCTTGTTGTGGACGAGTTGTACAAGTTTATTCAGCAGATGATTACACGTTCGATGTATGTCCCGTCTCGGGCCACCAATTGCTGATCTGTGGCGGTTTGCGACGTGATCGAATGGGAATCGTAGCGTAACCACGGGCGTTTTTTGATCTACGGTACGGTTCGAGGTCAGCGATTCGAGCAAATTACGCTTTTGGTCCGTATTGCCCGTTTTGTATAAGAAGTATGCGGTATCCGCGCGTTCGAGGAATTCCGCCAGCGTTTCCTGTTTCCCTTCTGCCCAAGCCTCAAGTGATTCTTCGATGCCCTTGCGCTCCAACAAGAGCGCTTTTTTTCTTTGCGCGTATACGTTCTTGTCGACTACCTGATCAATGTAGGCATCCGTCAGCCTGTTCAATCTGTCGTCGATCTGACTGATCCTGAGCTGGGTGGCGATTCCTACTTTTTCTCTGTTGTCCTGGTCAACGTCACTCAAGCGTGCGACTTCCTGTTTGAGATATGCGCGCTCAATTGGGCTCAACTGGAGAAGTGAAAGCTGTCTGAGCACTTCCGATTCAACTTTCTCCTCTCGAATGCATGTCGTGGGACAATTCTTGGTTTGGCAGCGGTAGTATACGTGGGCCTTCTGGACTTCTCCAACCAAAGAGTAACCGCAGGATTTGCATTTCAACCTGCGACGGTAGAGAAGTTCATTTTTGAACGTGCGCGAATGTGTTTTCCCACGCAAGATCTTCTGAACACGCTCAAAGAGTTTGTGTGAAATTAGCGGCTCATGAACACCCTGGTATGTTTCTCCAGTTTTTTTGATCGTGATCAGGCCAATATAGAAGGTATTGTTGAGGACTTCGGACAAGCGATTCTTGTTGAGTCTGTTACCCGTTCGCGTGCGAAGGCCCATTTGATAAAGCTTGTCGGCAAGACTACGCTGGTTGAATCTTCCGCTCGCATATAACTCAAAGGCGGTCCGAATAAGCGGCCCTCCGACTGGATCGATGAGCTTGGGTTTTGCAGCACCGCTGTCCAAATACCCGATCGGTGCTGGCATCGGAAAGAAGCCTTGTTTCAATCGGCCGTAGAAACCCTTTTTGGTTTCTTCTCTAAGGTTTCGGACGTAGTCTGCCGCAACCACGGCTTGAATATCTGCGGACAACCTACCGCCGCGCGAGTGGAGATCCAACGATTCATCAGCGAAGCGAACGTCAACACCTTGGTCGATGAGTTCACCGAGATCAGACCAATCGCGAAGATTTCGGGCGCCGCGATCAATCTTGTGGATTACTACGCCGTTTGCCGCTCCCCGTCGCAGAAGACGGATCATCAAGTTGAAGAGAGGGCGGCCCCGTTTTGCTGCGGTTTCTTGCTCTTCGAACCAACGGATGATTTCGAGACCATGGCGCTGCGCATGGCGCTCAATGGCGTCACGTTGTTGCTGGAGCGAAACACCAAGTTCCCCCTGTTTGGCTGTTGAGACCCGAATGTATCCAAAGAATTGGTGCATGGTGAAGCTTCCTAAGTTATGTTGGTGGTCGACGCTCTGTCCTGAATGTTAGGCAAATCTTGCCCATCGGTCAATGCGGTAACACGCTTGGTGTTGGTGCGTTCCTTAAAAATATCCAATAGAACTTGACCAAAACGCTGGAGGTTGGCTTCAGCTTCCGCGAGCTGTTCGTCATTGAACTCCGGATAGAGGTCTTTGATCGTAAGGGGTTCGTGGCCGCGTATGACGAGTAGCAACATATCTGAAATAGCCCGCTTTGAAAAGGAGGGAAACTTTTCCCTCCTTTTCAAAACTGGTGATCAGCGCCATCATCGAGCGCTATGCAACTTCCTGAAATCATCCAAGTGTTTGCAGTTGATCTCACTCGCGCGCTCCTCATTGAGGATCTTTGCCGTCGTGTCCGCGCACTAGTAGAACATCGGCGGGCGACTGGTAGAATCCGCCGACACCATGCTCTGAGGCGAACCATTCACGAGCGCGCTAAGAATCGTCTTCTGCACAGCTTAGCCACAGAGGACAGGGGTTATCCACAGCGCGGTGCTCGTTTTCCCTCCTTTTCAAAGTCCTCTGAGATGTTACGGTGACCCCACAGCAAAAATAGAAATCTAAAGGATGAAGGTGGGTATTTACTTGACTCAGGTAACCCCAACATGTAGTATGTCGGGTTGTGGAGAAATATCCGCGAAATCTGAGCGAGTTCGAAGCTTGGTTTGATACCCAGGAGGCGTGCCGGGAGTACCTGTTCCAGCTTCGAT
>CATPCN010000126.1 GCA_955652855.1 uncultured Chthoniobacterales bacterium
AATACGCGAGCACGAGCACACGCCGCTTGAAAAGGTGCAGGGCTGGAGCGACGTGCCAGCGGGCAGGCCGCTATTTCAAACTCTCCTCGTCTTTGAGAACTTCCATTTGAGCTCTCTGTTGCGAATGCAGGGGGGGCCTTGGTCCAACCGTCAGTTCCACTTCTTTCAGCAAACCAACTATCCGGTCGTGTTGGCGGCCTATGCCGGGACTGAACTGTGCCTGGAAATTGGATTTGACCGCAGCCGGTTAGGTGACGCGACCGTTGGACGAATGCTTGGCCATTTGCGGACATTGCTCGAAGCCATGGTCACGAAGCCGCAGAAGCGGCTGCGTGATTTGACGATGCTGACTCCCGCCGAGCACAAACATTTGCTGGTGGATTGGAACCAAACAGAAGCAGATTACCCTGCAAACTTGCCCATCCATCAACTATTCGAAGCGCAGGTGGAACGGACGCCAGATGCCATAGCCGTGATATTTGATGAACGGCATCTGACCTACCGGGAATTAAATGATCGTTCCAATCAGCTTGCTCATTATTTGCAAAAATTGGGAGTCGGCCCTGAGGTTCTGGTGGGTCTCTGCATGGATCGGTCACCGGAGTTGATTGTTGGCTTGCTCGGTATTTTCAAAGCTGGGGGCGCTTATGTGCCAATCGATCCAGGTTATCCGGCGGAGCGCATTGCATTTATCCTGAACGATGCTAACGCGCCCGTGGTGCTCACTCGGCGGGACCTAATCGGGGCGCTGCCCCCGCTCAAGACAACCAACCTGGTTTGCCTAGATAGCCCAGAGTGTTCCATTGCGAATTCTGGAAATCTCGATAGCGTCGCCACTAACACGAACCTAGCCTATGTAATTTACACCTCAGGGTCGACGGGCAAGCCGAAGGGAGTAATGATTTCCCACCGGTCAATCGCAAATGTGATTTTAGGGTTGCAGTCGGCATTCCCTTTGGACAAAACGGACCGCGTTTTGCATCATATTTCGATCAGTTTCGATCCATCGCTGTTGGAAATCCTAGCGCCGCTGATTGTTGGTGGACACCTGGTATTGGCGCGGCCAAGTTCGCATCAGGACCCGGCGCATTTGGTTCGAACGATCGTTCAGCGCAAGGTCACCATCCTACACGTCGTGCCGTCGATGCTGAGCTTGCTGTTGGAAACCCCTGAAATCTTCACTTGCTACAGCTTGCGGCATGTCTTCTGCGGTGGGGATGTGTTGGATGTGAGGGTTGCCCGGCGTTTTTATGAAGTTCTCAATGCGAAATTGCACTGCGTCTACGGGCCAACGGAAGCTGCAATCACTTCAGCTTACTACTCTATCCCCCGCGACCACTGCGAGGATTTCATCCCCATCGGCCGTCCGGTGTCCAATACGCAAGCCCATGTACTGGACAGGCATCGACAGCTTGCGCCAATAGGCGTACCCGGGGAGTTGTATCTAGGCGGCGTTCAAGTAAGCCGCGGTTACCACAATCAGCCAGAGTTGACGAAAGAGCGATTTATTGCCGACCCTTTTAACAAAACGTCTGAGGCGCGGTTGTACAAAACCGGCGACTTGGTTCGGCGCTTGCCGAATGGCAATCTTCAGTTTCTTGGCCGCACAGATCAACAGGTCAAATTTCGCGGCTACCGCATCGAGCTGGGTGAGATTGAGTCTGTCATGAGGCTCCACGCGGCGGTGCAGGAGAGCATAGCTGTGATGCGGGAAGACGCTGCGGGCGACATGAGACTTGTAGCTTAAGTGAAGACTGCCAGTTCCTATCCTGCCTTAGTCGGCGAACTACGAAGTATTCTGGAGGAGCGGCTGCCAACCTACATGGTACCGTCACACTTCGTTTTTTTTGGACTCATTTCCTATGACGCCTAGCGGTAAACTGGACCGCAAAGCATTGCCGCCGCCAGACGCGAGATCATCCGAATCCGGTGGATTTGAATCGCATGTCCAGCCACGCACGCGGACGGAGGAAATGTTGGTGGGCATATGGCGCGAGCTCCTTAAGTTGAATCGGATCGGAGTTCACGACAACTTCTTCGAAATAGGCGGGCATTCGTTAACGGTGGTCCGGGTAATCAATAGAATCAACCAAGCGTTCGGCCTTAGTCTCGGTGTTCTGGAGCTTTTCCAAAACCCGACGGTTGAAAAGCTTGCAAGAGTCGTTGCTGCTCAGAAATCGACAAGCGAACGACATACCAGGGTGGTACAGTTTCAGCAAGGTGAGGTTGAACCCTCGGTTTATTTCATTTACGCCGGACCGGACGAGTTCCGCATTGCGGAGTTGATGCGGGGAAGACACCCGACGTTCGGGATCCAAGTGCCCTTTCCCATGGCATGGCGTGAAGCAGTTGCAAACAATCGGACAGCCGCCTTCCCAAGCATGGAACAACTGGTTGCTCCATTTGTGGAGGCGTTGAGCTCTCATATGCGGTTTTCCTCGTGTGTGCTAGCGGGTTACAGCTTTGCAGGACTGATGGCCTTTGAGGCGGCTCATCAATTTCAAAGGCAAGGTGGCAAAGTGGATATGGTGATGTTATTTGATACCCTCGCAAGGCATCCGACGGCGCGTGAAGTTGTATCGCACAAATTGCGACAAGACTGGAAGCAAATCCCGAAGGGAGCCTTCTACAAATTAACTTTTACCTTCGATTGGATATTTAGTAACTCATGGCTTGCAACCCAGTGGATGCTTAAACAGGGGGCAGCGATTCGTTCTCGGCAACCGCAAGCGGGCGAACTTGCACTTACCAGCATTCTCGACGAGCAAGGGCTGCCAGTGCCCTTTGAGCTGTTAGAGCGATTGTATAGGAATATAACAAAGTCCTACTGCCCGCGTCGCTTGGACAGTCGGGGTGTCCTTTTTCGCTCAGAACCACTAACACTAACTGGTGAGTATAGTCGTGAAAGGCTTAGCCGCGCCCTCGACGATAGCCTCGGTTGGAAGAATCTTTTTGCCGAAGGTCTGGAGCTCATTCCCGTGCCTGGAGATCATTTGTCGATGATCCGTCAACCCCATTGGGCGCTGGCTCATCAAATGAACGAAATGCTGAAGCGATATTGGACGCATGCAGACAGACGATAAGATCAACGACCGCGATGTCTCGGGTCCCCTGATTGTACAGCACCTGGATCACCCTGATATCGATGTTCTGCTCCAGAAGATGCGTCGCAAAGCTGTGACG
>CATPCN010000127.1 GCA_955652855.1 uncultured Chthoniobacterales bacterium
CGAAGAGCGGGAAATTCTACACACGATGGATCTTTCGTTAATCGAGATTGAGGCTGCCCGACGCGCCTTTATCGATCAAGCCGAGAACGAGACCCTGCGCAAACGCACGGACGCGATTCTCCGTTCCGGTTCGAGCAGCCCGGCAAGTGGATTTGGCGAAAGCAGTTGGAGCTCAGCGTCCTCCTAAATAGGCGCTTTTCACACGTTCGTTTGCGCGCAGGGCACTCGAGCGATCGTGCAAAATAATTCGCCCGGTTTCCAGCACGTAGCCGTAATGCGAAACCTCCAATGCGAGATTCGCGTTTTGTTCGACAAGCAGAATCGTGATGCCCAACGACTGATTGATCTCGACGATTTTCTGAAAAATTGTTTTCACCAGAATCGGCGCGATCCCGAGCGATGGTTCGTCGAGCATCAGACAGCGCGGTTTACTCATTAGCGCGCGGCCGATCGCCAGCATCTGCTGTTCGCCGCCTGATAATGTTCCGGCAACTTGTTTTGCTCGTTCTTTCAATCGCGGGAAGATTTCGAAAACAAAATCGAAATCGCTTCCAAGTTTATTTCGATCTTTGCGCAAGTAAGCGCCCATGAGCAAGTTTTCGCGTACGGTTAGGTTCGCGAAAATCATTCGACCCTCCGGTACTTGCGAAATGCCGCGTTCGACGATTCGATGAGGCGGCAGATTGCTGATCTCTTCTGTTTCGTAGCGAATACTGCCTCGGTGGATTTTCAGTAATCCAGATACCGTGCGGAGCGTGGTCGATTTTCCCGCTCCGTTTGCGCCAATCAAAGTGACGATTGCGCCTTTTTCAACGTTCAATGACACGTCGTGCAGTGCAGTGATCGATCCGTAATTAACCGCGAGGTTGCTTAGCTCAAGCATGATCGATTGTGATCAGAAGTTAAAGATTCTGAACTGTGAGATTCATCGACTTCGCTGCGCTCCGCTCAGGATGACAAAAAATTCAGCATATCAACCTTATGCTTTCTTCGTTTCTTCTCCCAGATATGCTTCGATGACCTTCGGATTTGCCTGTACTTCCGCCGGGGTTCCCTCCGCGATCTTGATACCGTAATCAAGCACCGCAATGCGTTCGCAAATTCCCATCACCACTTTCATATCGTGCTCCACTAGAAGAACCGCGATCTTAAATTTTTTCTTCACTAATTGGATTAGCTCCATTAATCTTTCCTTTTCCCGCGGGTTCATGCCGGCCGCCGGTTCATCCAGCAGCAAAAGCTTCGGCCGTGTCGCGAGTGCGCGCACAATTTCGAGACGCCGTTGATCGCCATAGGAAAGACTGCTGCACGGCGCATCGGCAAATTTACTCAAATCAAAAATCTCTAATAATTCTCGGACCTGCTGCGCCACGTCGTTCTCTTCGCGGTAAAACGTGCCCATGCGCCAAAGCGCGTGCGCGAGCCCGTGACGCAGGTGCAGGTTGAATCCAGCACGCACGTTGTCGAATACGCTCAGAGTCGGAAACAAGCGAATATTTTGAAACGTGCGTGCGATGCCGCGTCGGGCGATGGCGCTTGGCTTCAAACCAGAGATGGACGCGCTTTCAAAAGTGATGGCGCCGGCGGTCGGGCGATAAACGCCGGTGACAACGTTAAAAACAGTCGTCTTGCCCGCGCCATTCGGACCGATGAGACCGATGAGGTCGTCCGCGCTGATTTGCAGATCAAATGCCGAAACGGCCGTGAGTCCGCCGAACTTCACACTGCATTGCTGAAGATCAAGAAGCGTGATCGACATGTTGATCTACACGGAGGCGGCTGGCAATTTCGTTCGCTTACTCGCGCTCATGCCGCCAACAGGAATTCCTCTTCGCGGCAATCGCCCGAAAAGGCCTTGCGGTCGCAGCAACATCAGTGCGATCAGCACAAGGGAGTAAATGATTACCCGATTCTGCGCGATGCGCCGGACGATCTCTGGCAACCATTCATAGCCGGAAACGAAGCGCAGATATTCCAATAACAGGGTTAGCAAAATTGCCGCAAAGGTGACGCCAGCGGTACTGCCCATCCCGCCCAGAATCACCATGATCACGATCTCGATGGAACGCTGAAAATCGAAGCCGCTCGGATTAATGTAAGTGGTGCTGTGTGCGTAGAGGCCACCGGCAACGCCTCCAAAAAATGCGCCGAGCACAAAGGCAGTCACCTTGTAGCGCGTCGTATTAATCCCGACGGCTTCAGCTGCGACCTCGTCGTCGCGCACTGTGAGAAAACCGCGGCCATAGGTGGAATCGACCAGACTAACGACAACGTAAATTGTTATAGCCGCGACTGAATACGTCCAAAAAAGCGTCGTGTAACTTGCGATGCCGCTGTAACCACGCGGCCCTCCGACCGCGTCCGTGTTCTGAATCAAAACGCGAATGATTTCGCCGAAACCGAGAGTAACGATGGCAAGATAATCGCCCTTTAAGCGCAAGGAGGGTACGCCGACAATAAGGCCGGCAACCGAAGCAGCGAGTCCGCCGGCGATTAAAACGCCGATAAAAAGTAAAGCGATGCTGAAGAAATTTGTTCCGAACGCTTTGAAAAAGGCAGTGCTGTGCTCGGTGGAGAGATATGCAGATACATAAGCCCCGATCGCCATAAATCCGGCGTGGCCTAGCGAAAATTGCCCTGTGTAACCGTTGATAAGGTTGAGGCTGACCGCCAGCGTGATGTTGATGCCGATAAAGATGACGATTTGCAGATAATATGAATTGATCGCGCCCGAAAAGTGCGACGCGACGCCGCTCAGGACGATGCCGGCGAGCAGTATCCATTTTTTGATGTGCCGATACTTCATTGA
>CATPCN010000128.1 GCA_955652855.1 uncultured Chthoniobacterales bacterium
ATTTATAACATGGTTCATAACGAGCAGGACGCCTGGGATCTGGCCCAGGACAGTTTCCTGAAAGCGTGGAAGTCGATCAAACGCTTCCAGGGCAAGTCCTCGTTCTACACCTGGATTTACCGCATCGTGATGAACGTGACGATTGATTGGCTGCGAAAAAAACAAGTGAAAGGGACGGGCGCAGAATTTGATGACGCAATTCAACTTAAGGAAATTGACCCGGCCTCGCGCACCGTGCCGAAAGCGGACGCATTGCCGCACGAACGCATGGAGCAAAATGAAATTCGCGCGCGCATCGACGCCGCCATTGCACAGCTTTCGCCGGAACATCGCGCAGTGATTTTAATGAAGGAAACCGAAGACATGCAGTATCACGAAATCGCGGAGACCCTTGGCTGTTCGATCGGCACGGTCATGTCGCGATTGTTTTACGCGCGCAAGAAGCTGCAGAATTTATTGAGAGATGTTTATGAAAACGTTTGAGGAAAAGTGGACGGCATGGCTTGACGACAAGCTGACCGGAAGCGAGCTCGCCGAGTTTGAAGCTTCACTGCCCGACCTTATGGCGGCAGAAGCGGAGAAGCGGGACGCGCACAGGCTCGGCGCGTTCTTGAAGGAACAACTGAGCACGCGCGCGATGAGCAACGAAGAATTTTTCAGCCATCAACTCCGCGAACAAATCAATCGCGAGACCTCGCCGCATGAGCGGGAAGTCGCGACAGGTTGGACGATTCGCCGATTGTTTTGGACGGGCGCGACATCATTCGCGGTTTTCTTGATCTGCACGTTCTTCGTTCTGCGCGAGAAAGGCCCAGGCGATCAATCGCAGTATCTCTCGCAAATTTTGAATGCGCGTGTCGATCCCGTGGTGAGTCCCAATGCCACCATCTCGATGTTTGAATCCAAAGAAGACCGGGTCACGGTACTGTGGGTGGACGGCTTGCAAACCTTGCCGCCGGAGTACGCCAACAAATAAAAATCCGATGAGACGCGCTCTGCTCATCGCCGCTTTTCTTTCGCTGGTGATGAGCGCGATGTCATCTGCGCGCGCTGCGCAAACCGTTTGGAGCGGCATCGTCATCGCAAACAATGCCCCGGAACCGACACCGATGCCGATTGAGCTCAAGCGCATCGAAGAAACGCTCAAGGGACTTTTCGGCTACAATCAATTCGCCATTATTGGTCAATCTTCAAAGACGTTGAGGACCGGTGAGGAAGATTGGCTCGCTTCGAGCAAATATTTTTCACTGCATGTCGATTCCAAGGGCGAAACAGAAGCAGGCTACGTTTTGAATCTCAAGCTTTTCAAAGAAACCGAGCTGCTCCTCGAGACGGAAGCCAAGTTGAGCAAGCAAAGCCCCTTGGTGATCAAAGGTCCGCAGGTCGGAAGCGGGCAATTGGTGTTGGTCTTGATAGTTGATGAGGAGCTAAATCAACCGGCTCAAGCTCAGCACAATAAACGCCGATGCTCGTCTGATGAATTCGTCACTGCCTGGCATCGTTTTACCCGCTTAATTCGAGACACGTTGCCATAGGCCGTGTTGCGTCCATCAGATAAACGATAATGGGTCATCCGATCGCTTGTCGCCAAGCGAGGCTTTTTATCTGTCTGTTTTGCATAACATTCGTCGCAAGAGTGAGTACGGAGAAACCATTCGATTTTGAGAGCACGCCGGGAAAACTCCCGAAGCAGGTTGTGCCGGAAGAATACGCCATTCGCATCGCGCCCGACGTAGCGAAACGGACATTTTCCGGATCGGAGACGGTAAAGTTGAACGTGCGTGCGCCTGTTCGGCAACTCGTTTTCAACGCTCTCGAAATGCAAATCGCCAGCGCGGCGATCGACGGCGAGCCGCTGCCGAAATCCGCAATTCATGTCGATCCAAAACAGGAAACCGTCATTGTCGATCTTGGATCCGAACTTCCCGCCGGCGCGCACACGCTCGCGCTCGATTTTTCCGGCAAGATCAACGAACAAGGTCAGGGATTATTTTTTGTTCCTTATCAAGAACAAGGCAGCGGCGCGAAGAAGATCATGCTCGGCACGCAATTCGAAGCCACCGACGCGCGGCGATTCTTTCCGTGCTGGGATGAGCCGAGTTTTCGCGCGCGCTTTCAGCTCACCGCAGTCGTTCCGGAAAATTGGACAGCTGTTTCAAACATGCCGGTCGAAAGCGAGAGAAAGATCAACAATGGAAAGGAAGTGCACTTTGCCGCGACGCCTTCGATGTCGAGTTATTTGAATGTTTTTGTCGCGGGCGAACTTGATCTGATCGAATCAAAAAGCGGGCCGACTCAAATCCGCGTAATTACGACGAAAGGCAAATCGGAAATGGGTCGTTACGCGCTCGAAGCGACGGCGCAGATCTTGCAATATTACAACGACTACTTCGGCGCGCCGTATCCGTTGCCGAAGCTCGATCAAATCGCGCTGCCCGGTGGATTCGGCGGCGCGATGGAGAACTGGGGCGGCATTACTTATTACGAGTCGGTGCTTTTGTTCGACCCGAAAAATTCTTCCGTCAAAACGAAGCAAAGCATTTACGAAGTGCTCGCGCACGAGATGGCTCACATGTGGTTCGGCGATCTCGTGACGATGGCGTGGTGGGACAATCTTTGGCTGAACGAGGGTTTCGCTTCATGGATGGGAACCAAGTGCACTGCGCGTTTCAATCCGCAATGGGAGGTCTGGCTAGAGAACAGCGCTCCGCGAAATCCAGCGCGACGCGTCGGCATGGCAAAGGAAGCGGCGATGGAAGGCGATGCAAGATCGACAACTCACCCAATCCAGCAACCAATCGCGACGGAAACCGAAGCGAACAGCGCCTTTGACGATATCACTTACAAGAAAGGGCAGTCGTTCATTCGGATGCTCGAAAGTTTTTTGGGCGAAGATCCTTTCCGCGAAGGGATTCGTAAGTACATCGCCACGCACAAATATTCCAATTCGACCACGGCAGATCTTTGGTCGGCGCTGGCTGAAGCCTCCGGAAAACCGGTCGTGGAAATCGCAGCGGGTTGGACAGAACAGCCGGGCTTTCCCATTGTGAAGGTGACGCGAAGTTCGGAGGGAAAAATCATACTCGCCCAGGAGCGTTTCACTGTTCATTTTTCAAATCCGTCCGCGCTGCAATGGCAAATTCCCCTCACCTATTCGGTCGCGGGCGATTCCACGCCCCACAGTTTGCTCATGACCAACAAGACGGCGGAGCTGTCGTCGATCCCTGCCGATCGCGCCATAAAATTAAATGTGGAAGGCGCCGGAAATTATCGCGCTCAGTACGACGATGCTTCGTGGCAGCTGCTCGTGGCGAAACTTTCGCAGCTGGGCGAACCCGACCGCGTGAGTTTGTTGAGCGACGCGTGGGCGCTCTTTCAAGCCAATCGCGCGCCGTTCTCGTTGTATGTCGATCTTGTCGAAAAAATGCCGGCGACGACAGAGCTGGCCGAGCATGAGCAGATCATCAACGTTTTCGATTTCATCAATCGTCTGCTCGCC
>CATPCN010000129.1 GCA_955652855.1 uncultured Chthoniobacterales bacterium
CGCGTGTTGCGCGAAAAAGATGTCGATCTAAGCGGCTTGTTCAGCCGTTTTCTCGATCTTCGCCGGAACTGGCGCCTCTTCCGCAAGTGGTTCGCCCACCGAATAACGCGTGAAACGACGAATGACGATGTTCTCACCGAGCTCCGCGATCTTCGAAGCGACCAGCTCCTTGATCGTCTGATCGGGATTCTTAATGAAGCCCTGTTCGAGGAGACAAACAGTGCTGTAAAATTTGTCGAGTTTTCCTTCGACAATTTTTTCCACCACGTTGGCCGGCTTGTCTTTCACCTGTGTCTTATAAATGGCGCGTTCGGCTTCGATTG
Organism: uncultured Chthoniobacterales bacterium; assembly: GCA_955652855.1. The sequence goes on from CATPCN010000129.1 coordinate 324, forward strand.
TCTTTGCCGGTACCTCTTCGCGATGCACGTAAAGCGGATGCGCCGCGGCGATGTGCAGCGTGATGTCCTTCACGAACCCGCGGAAGTTCTCATTCTTCGCGACGAAATCGGTCTCGCAATTTACTTCGACAAGCACGCCGACTTTCCCTTGAAGGTGAATGTAGGAAGCGACGATGCCTTCCTTCGTGGTGCGCAACGCCTTCTTGCTCGCGCCGGCGATGCCTTTTGCGCGCAGTGACGCCTCAGCCTTTTCCAAATCGCCGCCCGTCTCGGCCAACGCGCGTTTGCAATCCATGAAACCGGCATTGGTTTTCTCGCGCAGTTTTTTTACGAGTTGTGGATCGACATCTGCCTTTGTGGTCATAAAACGTTCGGCGCTCGCCGTTGAATTTTTGGAATGGCCGCCAGCTGCTACGCTGAGACGCCAGCCATCTCGACCTGTTCGCGCATGCGCGCTTCCCCGCTGGCCGAGACAATTGCATCGACAAGTTTTTGTAACACGACGCGGATCGCCCGAATCGCGTCGTCATTTCCGGCGATCGGATAATCAATCACCTCTGGATCGGCATTTGTATCGACGATCGCCACCGTGGGAATGCCCAGGCGCCGCGCCTCACTCACTGCATTTTGTTCGCGGGGCGTGTCGATCACAACCATTGCATCGGGCAACTGCGACATCTCAAGAATTCCATCGAGATTGCGGCGAAGTTTTACCGCCTCGCGATTGAGCGCAGCCAATTCCTGCTTGCCCATCTTTTTGTAATCGGGCGACTGCTCGATCTGCTCGATGTATTTCAACCGACCGATGCTTTTGCGGATCGTGGCCAGATTCGTGAGCGTTCCGCCCAGCCAGCGCTGATTGACATAAAATTGTCCACACGCCACAGCCGCTTCCTTAATCGCCTCCTGCGCCTGCTTTTTGCAGCCGACAAACAAAATCTTGCCGCCGCGCTTCGCCACTTCCTGGAGAAAATCGGTCGCGCGATGAAGCTGCTTCACCGTTTTATCGAGATTGATGATGTAAATCTGGTTGCGCTTCTCGAAAATGAACGGCTTCATCTTCGGGTTCCAGCGTTTGGTCTGATGACCAAAGTGAACGCCTGCTTCGAGAAGCTCGGGCACTAATTCTGTCGTTGTCGCCATAGGAAAAAATGCCGACCGCGACGCGCGGAACGGCGGACGGGGAAGATGCTACACACTGCCGGGGAAGGCAACCGCAATTTCCAACAGTTTACGACGCCGTTTGATCGACAATTCACTTCAGTTTCTCTTGGCGTGACGCGTTTTATCCGCGCCGCGCGCCAGAAGCCAACACAAATCAGAAAGCCGATTCAAGTAGCGCAAAATTTCGCCGTTGAAATTTTTTGGATCGACAATGAGTTGAGCGACGCGACGCTCAGCACGTCGGCAAGTCGTGCGAGCAACGTCGAGAGCCGCCGAAGTCAAACCTTCGCCGGGAATCACCCAATCTTTGAACTGCTTTCCCTTCTCAAGATCGACAATCAGCGCCGTCAGGCGATCGACCATTGCCGCGGTCGTAAACTGAAAACCATCTTTGGCGTAGCGCGCCAGATCTTCCTGCGCAGTGGCGAGTTCACCCATCACGATGATGAGCTCTTTTTGAATCGCATGGATTTGATCGACAAGAACCGCGTCGGTCGTCGAAGCGCGCGCGAAACCGAGCACGGCGTTGAGTTCATCGACGGAACCGTACGCTTCGACGCGCGGATCGGTCTTCGGTACGCGGCGCCCGTACATGAGCGAAGTGTCGCCCGCGTCGCCCGTTTTCGTTGCGATGGACATAGACGCTAAGGCGAATCAGCTGCCGCCGATTCGACGTTTCGCATTGGCAATGTCGATCTAACCGATCGCCGGTTGCGGCTCGACTTCTTCCACGAGCGACGCGCCGATCGGTTCACCTTTCTCGATGAGTTTGATCTCGCGATGCTGAGGGAAACCAGTTCCCGCCGGAATCAAGTGACCCATGATCACGTTTTCCTTGAATCCGCGGAGCCGATCCACTTTGCCGAGCGTGGCGGCTTCGGTCAGCACGCGCGTCGTGTCCTGGAATGACGCAGCAGAAATGAAGCTGTCGGTTTCGAGCGAAGCCTTGGTGATGCCGAGCAAGACCGGTGTCGCTTCCGCGGGCTTGCCACCCTGCTCGACAACGCGTGTGTTTTCCGCCTCGAAATCGAGCCGGTCCACTTGATCGCCCCACAGCAACGATGTGTCGCCAGGATCTGTGATCTTCACCTTGCGCAACATTTGTCGCACGATGATCTCGATGTGTTTGTCGTTAATCTCGACGCCTTGCAGCCGATAAACTTCCTGCACTTCGTTCACCAAGTGCTCCTGCAAATCCTGCGGTCCGCAAACTTCGAGAATTTCGTGCGGAACGACCGGACCTTCAGTGAGCTGCTGGCCCTTCTTCACGAAGTCGCCTTTGAAAACGATGATATGTTTGGTCAGCGAAATGAGATGTTCTTCCTCGGAACCCGTCTCCGGATCTTTCAAAATCAACTTCCGCTTGCCGCGAACCGTTCCACCCATCTCAACGACGCCGTCGATCTTCGCGATCTCGGCCGCGTCTTTCGGCCGGCGCGCTTCGAATAATTCAGCCACACGCGGCAGACCGCCCGTGATGTCCTTTGTCTTGGCCACTTTTCGTGGCGTCTTCGCCAGCAATGCGCCCGCGCGAACTTTCTGGCCTTGTTCGACAATGACGTGCGCGCCTGCCGGAATCGAATAGCTCGAGAGCACTTCTTTCTTGTCGCCCATCACAACGATCTGCGGATGCAAATCTTCTTTGTGCTCGATGATGACCGTGCCCATCAGGCCGGTCGCTTCATCGACATCGCGCTTGATCGTCACGCCCGCGATCATGTCGCGGAACTCGATCTTGCCGCCTTTCTCGGTGAGAATCGGGACGTTGTACGGATCCCATTGCACGAACGTCTCGCCTTTCTTCACCTTCCCGCCATCATTCTTCGCGACCATCGAACCGATCACGATGTTGTAGCGTTCGAGCTCGCGGCCTTCCTCGTTGTGCACGCTGATCGAGCCGTTCTTGTTCAAAACAATCCAACTACCATCGAGCGCTTGCACCGTGCGCAAATCATTGAAGCGAATCGTGCCGTCGTTTTTCGCTTTCACGATCGGTTGCTTGAATGTCTGACTGGCCGTGCCGCCGATGTGGAACGTCCGCATCGTTAACTGCGTGCCCGGTTCGCCGATCGATTGCGCAGCGATGATGCCGACTGCTTCGCCGAGTTTCACATATTGGCCGGTGGCGAGATTGCGTCCGTAACACATGGCGCAAACACCGCGGCCACATTCGCAAGTCAGCACCGAACGAATCTTGAGCTGCTCGACTCCGATACGCTGCAAATTATTCGCGATTGTTTCATCGATGAGCTGATTCGCTTTGACCACTTTCTTTTTCTTTTCGACAGGATCGACAATCGTCTCGCAACTGACGCGACCAATGATACGCGTGGCAAGATCGACAACTTCTTCGTCGCCTTCGTAAATGGAACGAACCGTGATGCCGTTGACCGTGCCGCAATCCATTTCGTTGATGATTACGTCCTGCGATGCGTCCACAAGTTTGCGCGTGAGATAACCGGAATCCGCCGTTTTGAGCGCGGTATCGGCCAAACCTTTGCGCGCACCGTGGGTCGAGATGAAATATTCCAGCACGCTCAAGCCTTCGCGGAAGTTTGAAGTAATCGGACGCTCGATGATTTCGCCGGAAGGCTTTGCCATCAAACCGCGCATGCCGGCAAGTTGTCGAACTTGTTGACGATTGCCGCGCGCGCCCGAATCCACCATCAGGTAAACTGGATTGAGTTCCTTGCGACCTTCATTGTGCTCGAGAGTGCGGAACATGACGCTGGAGATTTCGTCGCCCGCGTGCGTCCAGATGTCGATGATCTTATTGTAACGCTCGCCGTCCGTGATGATGCCTTTTCGATATTGCTGCTCGACTTGCCGGATCTGCTTGTAAGCGCTTTCCAATTCTGTCTGCTTTTCTTTCGGGATGATCATGTCCGAAATGCCGATCGAGATGCCGGCTTTGGTCGCTTCCGCGAAACCGAGCTCTTTAAGCTTATCGAGTGTCTCGACGGTGCCATTCTGGCCGGCCACTTGGTAACACCGCCAGATGATGTCGCTAAGTTGCTTTTTCCCGGCCGCCTTGTTGAAAAACCCCAGCTTGTCGGGCCAGATCTCATTGAAAATGACACGGCCTGCGGTTGTTTCGATGACCCGTTCCGTGGGATCCCCGTAAATCGTTTCCTTACCCACGTCTGGATTTTTCAGCCGGATTCGGTCGTGCGTTTTTACCGCTCCATCGGCCATCGCAAATTCCACTTCAGTCGCATTCGCAAACAGCGGCAGGCGCGATTCAACCGCGGTTCCCGTCGCGCGTCGCGGATTTTGCGTGAGATAATAGCAACCGAGCGTGATGTCCTGCGACGGTGTCGTGATCGGTTTGCCGCTCGACGGAGAGAAAATATTGTTCGGCGCGAGCATGAGCATGCGCGCTTCCATTTGCGCTTCGACAGACAGCGGCACGTGCACGGCCATTTGGTCGCCATCGAAGTCAGCGTTGTAAGCCGTGCAAACGAGCGGGTGGATGCGGATCGCTTCGCCTTCGATTAACTGCGGCTCAAACGCTTGGATCGACAATCGGTGCAGCGTCGGCGCGCGATTGAGCAGCACCGGATGACCCTTTGTAACTTCTTCGAGAATGTCCCAAACCTCAGGCGTTTGGCGCTCGATCATTTTCTTCGCGCTGCGCACCGTGTGGACGTAGCCAAGATCTTTCAGCCGCCGAATGATGAATGGCTCGAACAAAACGAGCGCCATCTTTTTCGGCAGACCGCACTGATGCAGTTTCAATTCTGGCCCGATCACAATGACCGAGCGGCCCGAATAATCGACGCGCTTGCCGAGAAGATTTTGACGGAAGCGGCCGCCTTTTCCCTTGAGCATATCGCTCAATGATTTGAGCGGACGATTGCCGGCGCCGGTGACGGCGCGACCGTGACGGCCATTGTCGAACAAAGCGTCGACCGCTTCCTGCAACATTCGTTTCTCGTTTCGAATGATGACGTCTGGCGTTTTGAGCTGGAGCAAATTCTTGAGACGATTGTTGCGATTGATGACGCGACGATAAAGATCGTTGAGGTCCGAGGTCGCGAACCGGCCGCCTTCCAGCGGAACGAGCGGACGCAAATCCGGCGGAATGACCGGCAGAACATCGAGAACCATCCAGTCCGGCCGCGCGTGCGATGAAGTGAATCCTTGCACGAGCTTGAGACGCTTCGCGAGTTTCTTGCGAATCTGTTTGCTCTTCGTCGCGCCCATCGCCTTCTCCAGCTCTTTGTTGAGCTTGTTGAGATCGATTTCGGCGAGAAGTTTTTTCACCGCTTCCGCGCCCATGCCGGCGACGAATTTTTCGCCGTACTGTTCCTGCGCCTCACGATATTCCACTTCATTGAGCAACTGCGTTTTTTGCAGCGGCGTTTCGCCTGGATCAATGACGATGTAATCCTCGTAATAAATGACGCGTTCGAGTTGCCGCGCGCTCATGTCGAGCATCAAGCCCAACCGCGACGGCATGCATTTATAAAACCAGATGTGCGAAACCGGCACGGCCAGCTCTATGTGGCCCATGCGTTCGCGACGCACGCGCGCGAGCGTGACTTCCACGCCGCAGCGATCGCAAATCACGCCCTTGTGTTTGATGCGCTTGTATTTTCCGCACGAGCATTCCCAATCGCGCGTCGGTCCGAAAATTCGTTCGCAGAAAAGTCCGCCCTTTTCCGGTTTGAACGTTCGATAGTTGATCGTCTCCGGATTTTTGACTTCGCCTTTGCTCCAAGACCGCATCGTGTCGCTTGACGCAACACCGATCGCGACTTGGTCAAAACCGACGGGCCGCTCTTCGCCCACTAACTCACGCCAGGAATGTTCGTTCATGATTATTTAAAAAATTGTCGATCTAAAAACTTAAGCTGCCGTGTCAAAGACACTCCGCGGCGCCTGGCCGCCGACTTTTACGTCGAGGCCTAACGACTGCATTTCTTTGATTAACACGTTGAAAGATTCGGGCGTTCCCGCTTCGAGCGAGTTGTCGCCTTTGACGATGGATTCGTAGATCCGCGTGCGGCCTTGCACGTCGTCCGATTTCACGGTGAGCAATTCCTGCAACGTATAAGCCGCGCCGTACGCTTCGAGCGCCCAGACTTCCATTTCGCCAAAACGCTGGCCCCCGTATTGCGCCTTTCCACCGAGCGGTTGCTGCGTGACGAGCGAGTAAGGACCGACTGCGCGCGCGTGAATTTTGTCCG
>CATPCN010000130.1 GCA_955652855.1 uncultured Chthoniobacterales bacterium
ACACCCCACAATCGCCCCCACAATCGCGCGGCGACCGCGTAGCTCGCGCCGCCGCAAACCCCGCGATCCGCTCCGCAATCGAGAATCGATATGAGCCAGGACGCGAAATGGACCCAGCTTTGCGCGGAGTACGACGCGGCCGAGCAAGCCACGAGGGCCGCATTCGAGAAGCTGCACAAGGACGCGCCCGGCATCGACAACTTCGAAGGACTTGAGGCGGCGCACCAGCACTTAGACGGCGTTGTGGAAAAGATGCGCGAGCCTGAACTGGCGCGCCTGCGCCTAGGGGCCATCTGCGGGGCTTTTATTTGCCGCCGACCGACTCGCGGTTCATCCGCCATTGCTCCGTCAATCGGCTCACGCCACAGTCCGGCCATCGCTGGCGCTTGCTCGAACAGCGGCCCGTTCAGTCTCTGACCCGTGCAAGGCGAGCGGCGCGTGGTCGTCACTCGCGCAAAAAAGCCGGAGGGCACCGGCGTTTTCGATGGCGACTCAGGCTGACTCTTCGCTCGCCATCTTATTAATCCACGCGCGAAAGTCACACTGCCGCACGTACAGCCGCCGACCAAGGCGAAAGCACTTGGGCCCACGACCTTGTGCGCGAAGCGAGTCGAGGGTTGACGGCGGCAAATCGGCATACAGGGACACGTCGTCCCAAGACAAAACGGGGCTACCGATCAGGTCCGCGAGGCGATGCACACGCTCCTCGGAACGTGTGCTGCCACCCGTGGACATTACGGTCGTTGCGCCCGTAGCGCCGCTCTCCTCCATACGATGCCGCTTCGCGGTCATGACGCGCTCGATACCATTACGTACCGACCGCGCTCGCGCTCGACCGAAAGCAGCGACAGAGCATGGGCTCCATCCTGCGGTACCGGCGCAGAGTGTAGCGCGGCCGCGCCGGACGGGAGCGAGACCTCGGAAAGCGAATATCCCCGGGTCGCCGGTTGTCCTGGGCTGCGCCCGTTTGTGCTGGTACTGCCCAAATTTTCAAGTCAATTCCAAACAAAATCGTCGTCTCCAAAAGCGTGTACGTTGTCAGTGCGAACCACTTACGTAAATTTCAGAATTGGTCCGCGACGCCGGGCAATTCCTTCAACCCGAAGAACCTGAGCCGTGTTACGGTGACCGCCCAACCCGCTCCATCGGTTAGAGGCAACCTCAGCAAGAATCGCTTGGCGCAGAACGGACCAAAGCGAAGCGCGAGCTGACGCAGCTTCGAGCTCGTGGCCTGCAAGTTGGTGTCGCTGAGCAGCGTTCAACGACGACGCTTTCCCTAGGGCGTCAATCGAAGCGCGTGACCGCGTACGAAAAGAAAAAGGCCCTCGGTCCTTGCGAACTGAGGGCCTTGCTGCGTGACGCGCCGTCGGGCCCATGCACGAGGCATGGTCGAAGGCGTATCACCGGGCACCGCCGAACCTTGCGATCCGACAACGCCAGCTATGCTCGGGCGCTAGACCGAGCGCACAACCTAAGTCGCTTGCGCGACAAGATCGGAATCGCTTCCGATCACTTCAAGGGCGGGTAACGACCGCAACGCCAATACCGAGGTACTGGACTTCATGCATGCGGGATGACCCGCGGGCATGAAGGTTCATGTGAGCACGATGCTCACCGAAAGCGACTCGAGTATTGCACTGCCGGTGCGTCGATTCAAGGGTCAGCGCGACGAAATGGAGGGTGCAAGACGACAAGCACGTCTTGGATGACGCTTTTCGTCTTGACAAGGCGTGTACACCCACCAAGTTGGTTCGGTATGATTGATCGAGCTTCCGCGGACTCGCCGTCCGCGTGTGGTGCGACGACAAGCTTTAGTATGATGGAGATATGCCGAAAAAGAGCGCAGGGTTGTTGATGTTTCGTCGATTGCCCGACGGACATGTGCAAGTGCTTCTGGTACATCCGGGAGGTCCTTTCTGGGCGAAAAGAGACCTCGGGGCGTGGACGTTTCCAGAGGGGGAATATGAAGAGTCGGAAGACGCACTCGAAGCTGCCAAACGGGAGTTTGTAGAAGAAACGGGATTCTCGGTTGAAGAACCGTTTATTTCCCTCGGATCGCTAAAGCAGCCGAGTGGAAAGCTGGTCTCGATCTGGGCGTTCGAGGCAGATTGCGATCCGGCCGCACTTGTTAGTAACGAGTTTGAGATGGAGTGGCCACCGAAGTCTGGTCTGACGGCGTCATTCGTTGAAATCGATCGAGCTGGCTGGTTCAGCCTCAGCGAGGCACGTGAAAAGTTATCGAAAGGGCAGGTCGGGTTCTTAGAAGCGCTTGCGGACGTGGTACCGGACCCGAGTTCTTCCGCCGCCCCCGATATGAGGATCGCAGATCCGGAAACGTCGCGAGGTTCCCCGTTCGAGTAGGTGTGGCGCGAACCGCAACTTCCGTTGTGATCTGCCGATGTTGTTTTGGGCGGACTACTACAACGTATGCCAAGGCGCGGTTATGTGTTGCCTTCCGTGCGCGTGGCGCCGTCATTCGCAGTACTGGCAACTGTTAGGGTGTTCGGTTGCCGGTTCACGCGTCTCCAGCAGCGGCCATGGTCCGCACCCGCCAAGTGGACACTTGGTCAGAGCCCACCGCTGGTTGGGTCCAAAGACACCAGCGTCGTTGGTTCCACGCGAGATACAAACGACTCATTCCGGACTTTACGGCCATCGACTGCAGGGGGCAGAATCGTTAATCGCAAAACATAGAGGGACCGCATGTCGGCAAGTCTCGGCACTACGTGGGAGGCACCCCCGCATACCGTCGCAAAGATCGCGATGGTTCGAAAGTATCTCAGACTATGGCTCTCGATCCTCGGCACAAGCTTCCGGAGCACGGATCTTTGGTACATGGACGGGTTCGCAGGTCCGGGCGAGTACACGAATCATTCGGAAGGCTCACCAGTCGCGGCCCTTCGAGCGGTAGACGAGGCGCTAACGCAAACAACGGATTGGGTCGCAGGGACCATTCACTGCGTCTTCATTGAAGAGGACAGGAGCGCTTCGCCAACCTTGAAAAAGTACTCGCGCTGATCCCTGAGCGCGCAGGCGTGAGGCGGCATTTGTTCAAAGGGACGTTCGTTGACGGCACCGCCGACCTAGCGCGAGGGGTGCAGAATCCGTTCGACCCGCCGAGACCAATATTCGCCTTTATTGACCCATTCGGTATCAAAGGGCTCCCGTTTTGCGCCGTAAAGGACCTGCTTTCCAGGCAGAGATGTGAAGTTCTGATAAATCTCGATTCCGATGGCATCGCTCGGGTCTACGGCGCCGGGAGGTACGCGAATTACCGAGTACGCCTCAATGAGATCTTCGGAGACGAAGAGTGGGAAAAGGAACTCGCTGAAGTTCCTGCTAACGCTATCGCGCCCAGGATCTTGGCGATGTATAGGCGACGGCTTCTAACGATCCCGAATGTCAACTATGCGTTCGCGTTCGAAATGCAGTCGAAAAATGGCAAGATCGACTACCACTTAGTTTTTGCCACGCAGCATCAGCTCGGTCTGGAGAAAATGAAAGAGGTAATGAAGCAATTCGCACAACACGGCGCATATGTCTTCTCAGATGAACGGGACAACATGCAAGCCGCGCTCTTCCGGTTCGATGATCCGGCTTTTCATGCTGAAGACCTTGCTGAATATTTTCGAGGTCGAACCGTTTCCTATAAAGAAGTGAACGGCTACGCTTTGAACGAGTCGCCGTTCACGAACCCCAAAAAAATGCTTGCTGCGTTAGAGCGGATTGACCGAATAACCGTCGCGTGCACGAAGACGGGCCGCAAGAAATGCCAATATCCCGACGATAGCCATCTCAGTATGACTGTTCAATTTCCCGCGTGATTTATGGCAAAAAAATCGAGCATTGAGTGGACGGATATGACCTGGAACCCGGTGACGGGATGTACGAAGGTAAGTCCGGGATGCAAGCACTGCTACGCCGAGCAGACGCACGACGATGTCTTCGACCGTCTCGGGAAGCTCGACGATGAGCCGCTTTCGGCCGTGCAGCTTAACCCACTCCTGGTCTTGGGACGCGAAGCACCTGTCGCCGACGGGTTCTTCCGTTATTACTGGCTACAGGCACCAGCGCAGCACCCGTACAGTGTTCGGGAACTTCCAGGCTTTTCCGAAGACTGGCTGCGGTCCGAAGGTACGATCACCTCGCTCGCGCATCTCAAATGGTGACCTGCGGATGACGCTCATTAAAGCGTACAAGGCGCACGCTTTCGCGGGGCATCAGTCGCCCACGATTCGCGAACTTCTTGACAGTCAACTTCCCAAAGCCGCCCAGGTTCGTCAGCAGGAGTTTATCTTTTCGGCCGACGAATGCTCGATGAAATGGTCTCTTCAGAATCTGAACTCTCCGAAAAATACGACCGCATAGCATCAAAGTTTGGCGACGCGCGAAAGGCGGCGCTCGACAACACGCGGTACTACCTGTCGATGCTGAGCGACCTCGATGTGTACGTGGCAACAAGCACGCGGACTCGTCAAGACTTCAGAAACATGGCAGACACATGCGATCGGATCTTCTCCGACGATCGGCTGAAACAAATGAATCTGCGTTATTTTGATCCAACGCTTAGTGCAGCGGCCGGGCATGAGGACAAGGGTCTCATCGAGTGCCTTATGGTGAAGTGTGCCAAGCTGCTCGTCTACTGCGCGGGGGAGAAGGAGAGCTACAGTTGGAGCGAGCAGCAAGTGGCATTGGAGGCTTAGGTCCCTGTTGTTTGTCTGCGCCGCCTGGCCCAGGTATCTCGGGCAAATTTCAACCGTTGAGTTGCTGCTGGCGGCAAAACGGTCATGATGGACATTGGCGGGTCTTCTGGCCCGAAAGGCCCGGAGGCATATCGACACCCAACCAGATCAAAGGTAGTCTTCATCGGCTGCGAGCTGAAATGCAATTGGGGGTATGCAGCATCGCGAAACGCGTCTCACAAAACATCAGCCTTCGAAAAATTAGACAGTCTTTGTGGCCAATCACGACAATACTGCGGAACAATTTCAATTCACTGTAGACAGCGCGCTTCTCGGCGAACTCGGCGAAAAGCTTGTCTCAACAGTTCATGTGGCATTGGCGGAGCTAGTCAAGAACGCATACGACGCCGATGCGCGTGAGGTTCAGGTCCGCATTCTTCCGGAAGGTACTGGCGCTCCTCGCATCGTCGTTCAAGACGATGGTCTTGGGATGTCTCTGGACGATGTTTGGCGTTTCTGGATGAAGATTGGAACGTCGAACAAGTTGGCTGAACCAGTTAGCCCGCGATTCGGTCGTTTGAAAACTGGCTCAAAAGGTGTTGGCCGCTTCGCTTGTCGCCGGCTCGGATTGAATCTTCGACTCACTACTTGCGCTGAAGTACAAACACCGAAAGCGAAATCAGCTAAGTACCAGACCACTCGGATCGATTTCAATTGGCAGGACTTTAGGTCGGGGGTCGACGTTGAATCGGTAAAGTGTAAGGGGCAAACAGCGATCGCCGCATCGGGAAAAACGGGGACGACGCTTGAAATTTGGGGAGGTCCGTCTGACGAATGGCAGACGCGGGGCTTTAACTATCTCCAGCGCCAACTCGCACTCCTGGCCAGCAATCGTGGCGCGTCGCGTGAGGGTTACCAAGAGGATCCCGGATTTAACGTCATTCTCAATGCCCCCGGTTTGTCCGAAGAGTCAATTGATATTCGTGATGCTGTAATCGATGCGACATGGGGCACGTTGGCTGCCAAGGTTGATTCTGATGGTCGCGCGGTCTGCACGCTAAATGCGAAGGGCCTCGGCGGAACCAAAAAATTTGCGAGTAAGGAGCGGTTCTCTCGCATTATCGGTGCCTCTCTGCGAATTGGCGTTCTGCCAACTCGCAAGGAAGAGGCCAGAAAACCACAACTGCTGGCTAGTTACGTCCTAGGCGAGCTAGTGGATGAGTGGGGCGGGATACACATTCGCTTCAATGGATTTCGCGTTTTTCCATATGGCGACTCTCGAGATGATTGGCTCCGAATCGACGCCGACCGAGGACGTCGTATGGGAAGGCCAGAAGGCGAACTCTTCAATTTCGCCTCGACCCTAGATCGCGTGGATGCTGGTCGTGCGCTGCTAAACATGTTGAGCATGCGAAATTACTTAGGGCAAGTCGAGCTCACGTCAGCAATTCAGGGATTGACACCACGCATCGACCGCCAAGGATTTATCGAAAACGAAGTATTTGACGAGGTCCGGCGGTTCGCCCGCTTCGCTGTAGATTGGGCCAATATTCACCGTGACCACTACATTCGGCTACGCGAAAACGAGGAAGCCGAACAGGCGCGAAAAGCGATTCGGCCAGTGTTGAATCTGGAAGGCCCAAAGGAAGAGGTGGTTCCGAAGGCAGCCGCATTTCTCCGCAAGGAAATCAAGCGAATCGTCAAACGTCTTCCAGAGAAACAGCAAAGAGAGACAGAAGACAATCTTGTGCGCACGGTGCGCGCGATGGAAACGGCGAGTGCAGAAAGTTATCAACAACTTCAATACCTGCGACTCGTAGCTTCGGCGTCTACTCTAACGCTTCTATTCGCTCACGAGGTGAGGACCGTCATTGGGACGCTGGGGGCCGCGTCAGCAAGGCTCGACCAGCTTGTTCGTCTGGTACCCGCACACGGCGCTGAACTTAAGGCGCTCGGCTCGCAGCTGCGAGAAACCAAAGAGCGATTCAATAATTTGGTGGGAATGACTGGGATTGTCGGTGCTTTCAAAACGACAAATACGTTAAATCATCTCCATCTAAGAACGGCAATCGACCGGGCGGTACATTGCTTCCAGCTGATCGTCAATAGCTATGCGCTCACAATCGACGACCTCGCTGTGCCTACTGATTTAACAGTTGGACCAATGATCGAAGGTGAACTCTACACAATTCTGTTGAATCTATTATCGAACGCCGTAAAGTCTGTCATTGCCGCTAGCCATGAGTTGCGCACCATCAGATTTGAGGCGCGCCGAAGTGGCAACCGAACCATTTTGCGGATACTCGATTCGGGTCTTGGATTGGCTTCTGAGTTCTTTGATGAGGTATTTACCCCTTTCATTTCCGATCCTAGCGGTGAGCTGTACGATAAATTGGAAGAGCGTTCGAATCCAGAAGACGCCTCGATTCTTGGAACAGGTAGCGGGCTTGGGCTCGCGATTGCGCGCGATATAGCGCGCTCGCGAGGTGGAGATATTCGTTTTATTTCCCCCGAACCCCCTTGGAGTACCTGCGTTGAAGTGGAGTTGCCATGAAGCGCCTGCGATTTGTGTGGATTGATGACAAGGCCAGTAAAGTCGAGGCTTACCGTGACGTGGTTGAGGCAGGTTTAGGTAATGCCCGTGCGTCGATAGAACTCATCGAAATCAAGAACGATGCCCTCGAAGTGCTTGGAAAGTGGTCGAGCCTGAACAAGAAGGGCCCTCCTGATCTCTTCGTCATCGATCATATTTTCATCCGTTCGCTTCCTTTTGGATTGAAAGGCTCATCCATTGCGCATTTGCTTCGCGGCACATTTCCGAAGGTTCCAATGGTTTGCGTAACTGCGATGTTTGATGAGCCAAACACGTTCGACCAAGAAGATATTTCCGAGTACACGGCGCTTTTTCTCTATCAAAACCTTGAGAACCACATTGAGGATCTTTTCGCTGTGGCGAAGGATTTTCCCAAGTTGCACTCGCCGAAGAAGGGAGTTCGACAGCACGTCATCGCGTGTCTGAAAGCGCCGAGCCGAGACAAAGAAGACCTATCGCGGGTGCTCCCGGAAGAATTTCAGGACGAGACGCACGCAACCACGCAGCACCGGGTGGCGCGCTGGATATTCGGCGTCCTCTTGCGTCGCGCGGGATTCGTCTACGATCGCCTCTTTGCGGCAACCTTGTTGGGCCTGACCGAAGGAGGCCTTAGGAAAGTTGAGCCACTTTTTGAAAGGGCTTTATATAGAGGGGTATTTGCGACCGAGCGCGATCCTCGCTGGTGGGCAACCGCGATTAGAAACGTGCTTTTTGACATTGCAGGCGAAGATGCGCCAGATCTCCCCCAATATGCAGGACGGACTCTGCCAGGGATCAGCAAGGACGACTATAGCGTTTGCTACATCTCCAAGAGAACTGATCCACCGCCGGATGCGGTTGTATTCGCTGATGCCACACGTAACGCAAAACGACGCGTCGTGCGTCGTCAATATTCTGAACAACATCCGAACGATCTAGGAATTACGCCTGGTTTTGAAACGCGGCTAATCCTCAAGAAGACTTCAAAGTAATTGTGTATCCAGACCTAGCCACAATTCGCAGCCTGGAAAAGAATACGCTGCGGCGCATGACCCTAATTAGCGAATTTGGGCGGCTCGGTCAATTGCAATCGGCCGCCAGCGCTGCTGCCGCATCGATCAACGAGAGAGGTCCAGTTAACGTAAATCTTGGGTTTACGCTAGCGATCCGGCTTCGGGGTGATCGCCGGGGTAGCCCCGTGTCTCGTCGAATCGATCTCGGGGCTCTGGTAGAAGGTGACTCCAATAGTAAATCGGTGCGCAACGCTTCATACAGTCTCGTGATCTGTCGATATTCGGACCCAGCGACGAGCCCCATTGTACGAAAGGTTCATTTTGATTATGAGCCCCCTGTATTCCGCAATCACGCTGAGCCAAAGCCTAGTGCGCACATGCAAGTGTGCGGGCAGTTGAGTCCGCACCACTTGAATGCTGGGTACACTGAGATTCGCCTTCGGGGACTGTACCCGAGATGGGAGAAGCCTCGAATCCCAACGCCCCCAACATGCTTGGCACTAATGCTTAACTGGTTGTTACTCGAATTTCAGAGCGATCCGGCGTCACAGGCCATTCTGAACAGTCCTGAGTGGCGCAAATTGGTGGCTCACGCAGAGCGCGTCATTTTGGTCCCGTACTTCAGGGCAGCTACCAAATTCTTGGAAAGTGCAGCTGACAAAGAAAAGCGATTCTTGCAGACACATCTTTACAGCATGACAGTCGACTAGCCGGTGTGAACTGGCTCGTGGCAATGGGCCGGTGCTAGAGGATTGACGGCAAGCGTTGGCCATGGAGATCCTGCAGGCGGTTTCGGATGAGATTTAGCTCCGCAATCGTGAATATGCCGCTTCGGAGCAACAAGGCCTCGTCTGCCATCCTGCTTGCTGATTCATATTCACCGCACCGAACAAGCATATCTAATCGATGCAGCAGGGAGCGCTTCGTCGCAGCGTCGAGTGTAACTGTCGTAGGAATCAGCAGCTTCCTAACATCGCTAGGTTCGAGCTTCAACGCGCCCGATCCCCGGACTCGCGCTTGCTGTTCGGCGGAAAACCGGAACAACGTTGTTAGTGATGCGGCGGCGATCCATGAGTGCCAATCCTTACTTCTCCTAGGAACGAGCTTATAGAGGCCGTTTGCACAAGAAATGTTTGCTGAGTTAAGGACGATCTTAGGAGAGTTGTGAGATAGCGAGCTAATAAATCCGGCCGCACCGCAGTCATAGCTGACTTGGTACCAGGGGTTACGCTTTGCGAAGGTCTTGTTGTTCAGGCGAGCATTCACTGGATAACAATCAAGATAACGTCGGATCTTCTTTGAAATTCGTTCTGCAGACGGAGACAACAAGAGAGGTACTGCGCCATAGAGGGCGGAGACCTCTTGAAGGGTTATTTGTAGGCCAGAAACTTGCGCCATGCGTGTGATGATCGGCCGAAGGTGGGAGGCGGGAATTCCCAAAGCGGCCCATTCGTCCATTCGCTTCACGAAGTAACCCGCATCACCAATGACTTCACCAATTGATACATCAACGGCTTCACCTAATCCGCGGATGGCACCGCGGGCCAAGGCTTGACACAGGATGCGATCGACACGTTCAACGGAAGACGGTGCCGCTTTGGCAATCCTCGCCGAGCGAACATTTGACTTGACGCCCGCGAGAAGCTCGCCCAGCTCCCGGAGATTCGCCGCGGAATGTTCGGACCGATTACATTTAATATCCCCACCGCGAAGATATCCTTCGGCGAGTAAGACGACTGTGCGTTCCTCGGCCCCAATTTGAACAAACAGCTGCTCATTCATTCGATAAAGCGATAAATGCGCAAACCGGTCCTCGAGCAGGGTCATGACTGGTCGCGCATAGTCGGACGAAGTTGCTGCCGAAGGGAGTATGAAGGCGAGTCGACCATTTGGCTTGAGAAATGAAAGAGAATGGATCAGGAAATACGCCCACAGACTCGCAGTCATCGCGAATGGTGGGGCGTTGCGTTCTCGCCATGCGAGAACAGCTTTTCGCTGCACCCGGTTCATCCGGTGATAGGACACAAAAGGTGGATTCGCAATAATCGCTGACACTTGAAGCCTGCCCGGAGAGGCTTCCAGGAAGTCCTGTAGCGAGAATTGAGAGTTGCGATTTGCACCGAGTAAGCGCCGCAGATATGCAAAGGCGGCGTCGTCCACGTCGAAGCCAAAAATTTGCCTTGCGGGATTGACGCAGCCCACTGAGCGAAGCTGATTGAGTGCGGCCTCGAGAATGGCACACCCGCCGAAGCTTGGTTCGAGAATCGTGTCGTGGTCGCTGCGAATTGCCCATTTCGCAAGCATTGTCGCGGCGTTCCGCGGCGTATAGTAGATTCCAAGAGCGCGCCGACGCTCGATGTCGGTCTCAAAATCGGCGCTCTGGGTGTCTCGGCAAATAAGCGCGTCTCTATCCACGTCGACCCTCGGGCGCGCGTTTTGGAGATTTTGATCCCGCGTCGTCGGCTTTGCGTATTACGATCGAGCCGCTCGCAACGTCTAGCTCCACTTTCACTGTGTCGCCTTCGCGAAGGCTTAGCGTTTCGAGAAGATGGCCGTCTAAAGCAATTCGACGTAGCTTTTGAATTTTCGTGGTCCCAAATGATACTTTGTGTATACTCATATTAGGATAGACATATACCACACCCCAGGCGTCTTGACAAGGTAATTCGCTTATTGGTGCTTGGCGCTGGACCGCTCTCGGATGACGCCGTTGAGTATTCAAACATCAATGGGTGCCCCAATGCCCCTCGGGAATAGTTGCGGCGAGACAACCTAGCTGCCTGATGTCGGCCGACGATCGGCGCGAATGGCAACTAGACTTGTCACGACATTGTTCGCTAGCTGTGGCCCAAGTAATTGCCCAAGCAATCGCGCCGGCTGCTTGCCGGTGAAAATGAGGAAAGGGGTTGTGACTCCGATGGCAAGCATTGACGACATAAAACTCGTCATCTCAAACCATCACTAACCTCATGATCTTCCGCCCACATTGCTTCGGCAGGCAATGGATGACGATGGGCTCCCGATCATCGCGTTCGGGGAATTCGCCGCTTCTGGGCGTCGGTGAAAGCGTTGCGGACTCGAGCGAACGAACCTAGCGATCCATTGGCTTCCGCACCGTTCCGCACGTGTCCGCGCCATTCCGCAAACGACAAGGCCGACGGAGCAACGTCGGCCTTAAATGGGTGGTGGAGAGGCGGCGGATCGAACTCTCGACCTTCGCTCGGCGAACGCAAATCCGAGCAGGGTGCCAAGACTTCAGAGTGAGAACTCGCAACACTTTATGCCTTCGGTTGCGAGTGGGGTGCGACTTTCCGCGCGGAGCAGGTCAGCTACCAGCGGCTGGCAAATTCCCTCGGAGCTGGACGCTGCACAAACGCGACGGCTCCCGCCTGATCCTGTCGGCCGACCAGCCGCGCGGTGCTATCTAGTCTGTCTCGCCCGGGTCGTAGAGCTACGCTTGGTGCTTGCACCAACGAATCGAGATGGCGAGTTGTAGGTGAAGTCAGGGGGAGTGTTCCAACGCTTCCTGCTCGACCGTGAATCCGGCTGCGCCGATGGCGTCGGCGTGCTCGTCCCAACCCGCTTCCCGGGCGAAATATTGCATGCGGGAGATCGTCGATGGCTTGGCCGGGCGTCGATGTTCAACGGGGACGTCGCTTGGATGCATTTGCCAGGGCTGCAGGATGTGGTGCTGGCGCAGGGCTTCCGCCGCAATCTGGGCGGCGATGCGAAAGCCCCCTTCGTCAAGATCGCCCCAGTGTTGTAGCGGGGTCGTCGTTGGTAAGCGTGCCAGTAGCCGTCCGTACATTGCCCGCCAGGCCGGCGAGGGCGTGCCCGCGGTGTAGAGCAGCAACATCGGCTCCTCGCAGCGACGCTTGGCTTCGAGGTGGAACGTCGTGAGGTTTTCAACGCTGAGCACCCGCTTCGGCAGCGTATCGGGTACAAGACCCACGATCGCTGGCGCCGAAAACGCGCCATAGGGCGCATCGAGCAGGGCCGTTACCCGGGTGCGCTCAATCGGAATCCTGCCGGCCATGCGCACGGGCTGCTCTTCGCGGAACAAGTTGAG
>CATPCN010000131.1 GCA_955652855.1 uncultured Chthoniobacterales bacterium
CAAGAAATCGAAGATGCATTTCGGCATGCGCGTCGCCGTTCCAACGAAGGACTCATGATCAAGGATCCGCAAAGTCTTTATTCACCGGGCCGGCGCGGAATGTTTTGGTTCAAGTTGAAAAAAAGCTCGCGACTCTCGATGTTGTCGTGGTCGCAGCCGAGCTTGGGCACGGCAAACGCAATCACGTGTTGAGTGATTACACTTTCGCGGTGCGCGACGAAATGAGCGGTGAACTCTTGCCAATCGGCAAAGCTTACAGTGGATTGACCGACGTCGAGATCGCCGAGCTGACCAAACACTTCACGCAAAACACGATCGTGAATCACGGCCGTTATCGCGAAGTGAAACCGGACATTGTGCTCGAGGTCGCGTTCGATTCGATTCAGCCGAGCACGCGACACGCGAGCGGCCTGGCGCTGCGTTTTCCGCGCATCAAAGCGATCCGACGCGACAAAACTGTCAATGCAATCGACACGCTCGAATACGCGCGCAGCCTTGCAACGGCAAAGGCCGAGCGCGTTGGATCGACATAAATTTATTCGGGTGTCGGGGACGGAGTCGGGGTTGGGCTCGGGGTTGAGTCCATTTCGCCAACGTTACCGCGTTCGTGTTTTTGCTTTTTGAGTTTCTTTTCACTGCGGTCGGTTGGCGGCGGGAAGGCGTCTGCTGTAGGCGACGCTGCCGCGCTTGCTTCGGGCGATGGCGTAGCGCTCGCTTCCGATTCAGCCTGAGTGGCGCGTTCACGTTTGTTCTGCTTTTTGCTTTTTCCGTTTGGAACAAACGGGGCGGTCGCAGAATCAGTCGTCGTGCCAGGAGTGCTCGTTGCGGCCGGCGTCGCTGTCGGAGCAACCGAACTTGCGGGGGTCGTCGCCGCGGGTGTCGGGCTTCCATACTGCAAGGCTTGCGATTTGCGCGTGTTCGGCTTTTCGTTTTGCTTTCGCGGCTCTTCCGCCAGTTTTTCTTCGCGCTTGCGTTGCTGTTCTTGCGCTTTCATCCCTTGTCCCATCTGACGCTCTTGCATGACGCGCTCAGGCGTGGGGGATGCCGTTGCCGTGGGAGCGGCGGGAGTTGATGTCGATCTTACGCTGGGTGATTCGGTCGCGGTCGCGGTTGGAATCGCCGTCGCCGAAGCAGTAGGGAGCGGTCTCGGCGGCGTTGTCGCTGTTGGAAGCGGGGTCGCGGTGGCAATCGGCGTAGCGCTCGCGCGGCTGCGCACAGTTGGAGTTTGCGAAATGGTGGCCGTCGGCGCGGGCGTCGCTGTCGCTGTGGAAGCAGCTGTCGTCTCGCTCGCAGCCGGCGACGGCGCGTTTGCAGTTGTCACCGGTTTCACAAAAGTTTTCGACGGTGCGTCGGCCGGCGGCGCTACTTCCGCTTTCATTTTCGCGCGCGCTTGCTGCGCGGCCGGTTGATTGGAGCTCGCCCAATCGCGCTCCACCGTTACTTGCAAGATCGGCGCTTTGCTCGTGCGCGGCCGCTGCGTTATTTCGGCGGTGATGGTGGGCGCGGTCACTTCCAAAACTTCACCACGCACAACGACGCGCGACGATTCTTCATTCACGTCGCTGCGCCGCTCGAGCCTGTATCGCTGGATCGGTTCCTGACTGCGCGCCCGCATTTCGTCGTAGCTCGGTCCCTGATTAACAACGGTGGTATTGTTGTAAGTAATGTTCGTGACGTTAGTCGTTTGGTTAACGATCGTGACGTTGCGTTCCACCGGCACGACCGCGCGCTCGACGCGTTGCGATCCAAATTCGTTCTGCGCCACAAACGAATATTGGTCCGGTCCAATGTCGTAATAATTGTCGGCCCATTTGTGAATGCCAGTGCGTCGATCAAAGCGCGCTTCGGGAGGGAGCGGGGCCCAGCCGACATATTCGTTGCTCGTTCTCCATGAAACCCACGCCGGCGCCCATTCGTCCCCCGGCACCCAGACCCAACCGACGTTCCGCAGTCGCACCCACCGACCGTAATGATAGGCCGCCCATCCGAACGGCTCTTCCGAAACCCATGTCCAACCGGCATCGCTGTAAACCCAATGGCCGTTCGTGTAAGGCCGCCAGGTACGCGACTGCGCCTCGCGGGGTTGCCAGACGTAGCCGTAGTCGGAAGTTTCGCGCCAATCGCCATAGCGCTCGAGCTTCGTGTAAAACATGTCGTAAGATTTCGACCCGCGGCTCTCGGGAATTTCGCGCGAGGCCCGTTCTGTTCGCACTGTTCCGGCGCGCGATTCTGCCGTTCGCGTGTTCGCAGCCGCGCCTTCTTTTTCCGCCAAGGCTTTTTCGCGCGCATCAAGATCGGCCTTTTCTTGC
This sequence comes from uncultured Chthoniobacterales bacterium, assembly GCA_955652855.1. Next base: position 2,310 of record CATPCN010000131.1, read on the forward strand.
GCGAGCTTTTGCTGGTCTTCGGCTTGATGTTCGGCATCGAGACGCTGTTGCACCTCGCGGTCAACCTCCGCCTTACGCTCTTCTTCGGTCTGCTGTTTTCCGCAGGAAATCAAAAGCGTGAGCGCCACGGCCAATGGAATAATGCAAAACTTTTTCATCGTGAGTTAGACCGAGGTTATTTTTCGTTATTCGAATCAATTAAGGTGTTGGTGAAACAGAGGGCGACGGCGCTGAAGCTGATGTGAACGTTACCCTCTCGATCTTGTCGCGGCGAAGCCTCTGCACATTCGCGTAAAGCGCAACGAATCCGATTGCGATGATGATGACGACCATGAATATGAGACCGCGACGCGGCGCCGGAGAATCCACAGATCGAAATATCGAGCGCGAACGATGGCGCGCAACCGCGACGCGCTTATTCGAGATGGATCGCAGCGATTGCGTCCATCACGCGCTGACTTAAACGCGGGTAAAGGTCCTTCGTGCGCGGCTCGAGATCTGCCGGTGTAAAAAATATCGATTCACCGACAACAATGGTGATGCGATGAAAACTAAATCCTCCACCGTGCGGTAACGCTTCGTGCGCGCCGAAAATTCGCATCGGCACGACGGGCGCGAGGGTCTTTGCGATGACCAAACCGACTCCCGGCAGCGCCGGCTGCAAATTTCCATCGGGAGTGCGCGCGCCCTCGGGAAAAACGAGCGCACCGTGGCCCGCCTTTACAACCTGGATCAACGCTTTGAGCGCACGCCGATCAATTCCTTCCTGATCGACCGGGATGACGTTGAGCTTTGGCAGAATACGGCCGAGCACGGGAATGTTGAGCAAATTCCGGCGGGCGAGATAATAAATCGGCCGGTCACATGCGTTGCCGGCCAGCGGCGGATCGAGGTAGCTCTGGTGATTCATGGCCAAAATCACCGGGCCGCTTTGGATCATTCGTTCGCGATGCAGAATGCGAAAACCGAAACAAAATTGCGCGAGAATGCGCGAGAAGTGATAGCCGACCCAATAGTACTGATTCACAAGCGAAGATCGACAACCAGTCCTTTACGTTTCAGTCGCTCGATAATTTCAGCGACGACGCCAGCGATGGTGAGAGGCGAAGTGTCGATGACCTCGGCGTTTTTGGCGACGACCAGCGGCGAAGCGCGACGCGATGAATCGGCGCGATCGCGCGCGGCGATCTCGTCTTGCTGACCTTCCGCGGCGCGGCGGCGCAAACGCACCTCGGGCGAAGCGTCGATGTAAAATTTGTAGGGCGTGTCCGGAAAAACCACCGAGCCGATGTCGCGACCTTCCATGACGAGATCGTGCTCGCTTGCGTAGTTCCGCATTTTCTCGACAAGGATCTCGCGCACACGCGGCACGCTGCTCACGAGAGAAACGCCTTTGTTCACGCGATCGTCGCGCAAAAATTCCGCGGGATTTTGTTCATCGATTAAAATGCGCGCTTCATTTCCGGCGAGATCGCAAACGATGTGCGCCGAATTCATGAGCCGCGCAATGCCGGCCGCGTCGACAAGATCGACATGTTTACTCAGAACGTACCAGGTGACCGCGCGGTACATCGCACCGGAGTTCACATAAACAAACCTGAGTTGTCGCGCGAGCTCGCGCGCGACGCTGCTTTTTCCGGACGCCGCCGGCCCATCAATCGCAATAACGCTGTGAGAGATCACGAGCAGAGGTCACCTAGCCGAAAGTGCGGGAACCCTATTCTTCCTCGGCCCGGGCGGGTACGAGCGAGCTGATGACCGGCGTGCTCATCGTCCGTTTGGGATTCATGAATTCCTCGAGCGCCTTCTCAAATCCTGGATACGAATCGCGAACGCAATCGGCTTCTTGGACGATCGTCTCGCCGTCGGCAAAAAGTCCGGCGATGGCAAACGCCATCGCGATGCGATGATCGCCGAAGCTGGCGACGCGTGCGCCGCGCAAAGGTGCGCGCCCATGAATTTCCAAGCCGTCGGCCAGCTCATTCACATGCACACCCATGACCCGCAGATTGTGCGCGATCCCGGCGATGCGATCGGTTTCTTTCACGCGCAATTCCTGAGCCTGGCGAATAATTGTCGTGCCCTCGGCCAGCGCACCCGCCACCGCCAGAATCGGCAGCTCATCAATTAATTGCGGAATTTCTTTCCCTTGAATGACGGTGCCTTTGAGCGGCGCACCCGTAACTTCGACCGTGCCGCGCGGTTCCAGTTGATCGACGTCCTCGACTGCCTCGCGCACTTGCGCGCCCATGCGAATCATCACGCCGAGAAGCGCAGTGCGCGTGTCGTTTAATCCAATGTCGCGCACGAGCAAATGGCCGCCCGGTTGCGCCGCGGCCGCGACCAGCCAGAAAGCAGCCGAAGAAATGTCGCCGGGAATGGCGAAATCGCGCGACTCAGGAACTTGATCGCCAAAAACGCTGATGCTGCCGTCTTCGTCTTTCGCCGTGCGAATTAGAAAATAATTAAACATCAGCTCGGTGTGATTGCGGCTGATGGAAGGCTCGTCCACAGAAGTTTTTCCCTTTGCGAAAAGACCGGCGAGCAGGACCGCGCTCTTGACTTGGGCGCTCGCAATCGGTGAGCGGTAAGCTATTCCCTTGAGCGAGCCGCCGTGGATGCGCAACGGCGGCGTGTCGTTTGGACCTTCCGCCACAATTTCGGCGCCCATTTGTCGAAGCGGAACGATCACGCGGTCCATCGGCCGACGGGAGAGAGATGCATCGCCCACGAGGCGGCTCTCGAACTTTTGCCCGGCGAGCAATCCGGCGAGGAGCCGCATGG
>CATPCN010000132.1 GCA_955652855.1 uncultured Chthoniobacterales bacterium
CTTTGATGCGCTGATCGCTTGGGTCGGTCCCAACAAACCCGTGCAGAATGGCGACACGCGCCGCTAGATCGTCCTCGCGCGATGGCCCCATCAGCGTTATAACCTCGGGGTCGGTGTCGAAAACAATAAATCGCGCCGTTTGCACGTAAAAGACCGGCGACGCGCGGTAGGAGACCGGGATCATGTTGATCTCGCTCCACTGGTGCGGCGTGCCGGCGTCGATCAATGGCTTTAAAAGATTGAGGCTGAACGGGTCGGTTTGATAAACCTCCCTTTGCGAGCTGCAACCTGTGCAAACAAACCGCCAGCGGGAAAACTGATTGCCTTGTTTTATCAAGCGGAAGTTTTCCGCGCCGCATTGGCAGCGCGGAATCTTCTGCACTGAGCCACCCCGGTCCATCGTGTAGCGATATGGCGAGAGCCCCTCGATGCCACCGGACCAATGCGCATAGACAACATCGAGTTGGCGCCAGCGCGAGTCATGGGCGGATTGGTCGCGTTCGCTTACACAGGTGATGGGAAGCGGCTCGGCCACTTGATGGGCCGGCGAAACATATTCACGAACGAGCGCGCAGGTATCGCATCGATAAACTAGCGGTCCCGGTAGGTAGCCCATACGTTCGGGGCGCAGGAATTCAAACCGGTCGAGCGCAATATCAACGGAAGCGTTCCCCTGCCGCATCGGATTGTGGAAGCATCCATCCAGGAGTTGCTGTTCGTAAATCGCCGCATCGCGAACGATTGCCATGCCGCGCGCCAGCCAATTTTGGCAAAACTCCTGAAGACTCTCCATGATCTGGTCACGCCTGGTCTGGCGCGCGGAAAAATCAATAGCAGCTCCATCGATGGGAACGGAGAGACACGCCCCCCTTCCGCCCTCCCACGTGAAGATCGAGCCCGGGGCATACACGGTCGCAAGCTGAGGCTGCGAACGGGTCATCCGTGGCGGAAACATTCGCGCGCTTTGAGCTCCACCCGTCGCCGCGCCGTCGCGTTGATCCCGAGCCATAGTTTAATCCTCCACATCGATCGGTGGTGGATCGGCGTCAACGTCCGTACGTATCGCCATGCGCTGGCCCCGAATAATTCGCATGACTTGGCGTGTCGTCTCGGGGTGAACATTCTTGCCGCGCCACGGATCGCGTGTTGCACCAAGTATGACGCCACCGGCGTCCACATCGCGTAGAGACATCATCGGTTTTCGCATGTCGCGTGTTTGGCGACTTTCCCAGAAGTTTGATAATTTGCTACTATCTGACCGTTGCGTGAAAAGGCTTAGGATCTCTCGCACCCGGTCTTCAACAAATTTGCGATAGTATTCGGCATGCGTGGTGGCTCCCGTGCGCCGCTGACCGCGCCCCTCGATGCCGATAGCTTCGAGCGCAAATTCCGTAGCTGCACGGATTGCTCCAGGGTTGCCGCCCACATGACGGTCCGCCCACGTCTTAATGGCGGCCGCCGTAGTAAAGGTTCGGGCCGTGGCCTTGTCAGTGCCCGAGGAGGCAAAGATTTCCTGTTCGACCACCCCGCAAAGATAAGCCTGCATAATGCTCGGCATAGCACGCCGAATGGCCCGCTCGGCCCACCGCTGAACCGCCGGAGGAGGAATCATGCGTTCCAAGAAGCGGTGAAACTGATCATGCGTCTCAATGACATATCGGTCACGCCGACTGTGAGGCGTCGGAACCAACAGGCTAAAGCCGACGTGGGTGCGTCCGACCCGACTTGACGCCTGGATGTATTCAGCGATGTCAGAGGGAAGTCCGGCGAAGAACATCGCGTTGAACTTGTCAACGTCGACACCATGGCTAATCGCGGAAGTGGCAACAATGTTCCTGAGACTGTCGCCGAGCGGCGGAAACACTTGCCCGGGTGCGACGCTTGTCTCTGCTTGACGCATCACATCTTGAATTTCAGCGATCGTAACGCCGCCGGAAATCAGCTCAGTCGCAAAAGGCAAGTCACCAATCCCCTCACCGCGCTGGTCACGTTCGACCTGTGTCTGGAGCGTTTCGATGATTTGATCACCACCCTTTTTGTTGGTGACGTAAGTCAGGGAGATGCGCTGCAAGTCGAGAAGGGTGGCAAGCACGCCGGGACCATTATCGTTGCCTGATGCGACCAACGCCTCCAGACCCAACCGCCGCAACGGGGTGAGCGGATCGTCAGGATTGAGGGCGCCAACCATCTCGTTGACTGCATCCAGCGCTCGTCCCTCTTCGACGATTGCTCGCCACAGCCGCGTAATTGTGACGTGGTAAGCTGATACGACCGCCGACGTCGTCATGGTGTGCGAACGACCGTTCGTCATGATCGAGACGTAGCTGCGCATCCGCGGCGTGAACTGTTCGGTGCGTAGTTGCGCCGGTACCTGCGCCGCTAACCGGCGTCGCTCAGCGTTCAAGGGCGTACGCGGCATGGCATAGAAGGATTCGTAGATCCCCGGACCGGGACAGGGGAACCGTAAAGGCTCACGCTGATACAGGACCCGAAGTTGTCGGTCAGGGTCGGAAATCGTGCACGACGCCGCCATCACCATTGCCAGTCGTGGCTATCGC
>CATPCN010000133.1 GCA_955652855.1 uncultured Chthoniobacterales bacterium
GAACAATAGATCGGCGTTCCCCGCCGCCCGTTCGAGCGCGGCGTTGATTCGCGCATGGGCATCCGCGAAGCGTCCTACGGCCGCTAGCGTGGCGACGCCGGCAACGACCTCCGACACAGGTATGTGGCGCGACCGCGCAGCGGACGGCGACGCGCCTTTGACCGGGGCGCTTCGCTCGGGCTCGGCAGTATCTTGCCGTACCCTTGATTCGCCTACCAATCGACGCAGAAGCGACATGGCAGATTGTTCAGGATCACCTCGCAAGGCGTCGCGCGTACGCGGCATACCCTCGCGGAAGAATTCGGATTTGACATCTCGGCCGATGATAAATCAAGACGGAAGGGAACCGACGCGGGTCCGGCGACAAAATTCTCCAACTAGCCATGGTCACGCGAATACAAACAACAAAGGCCGGCAGTGCAACCGCACCGCCGGCCTTTGTAAGCAAAGACGCGATGCTTAGCGGAAGCTGGAGGGAACGTACTTCGATGGGCAGGCCGAAAACGTGCCGGTCCACTTCGTGACCTGCGCGCCCGAAGTCGCCGGCGTCAGTGTCAACGTGCACTCGGTGCTTGCGCCCGTGTTGATCGACACGTAGTTGATCGCGCCTGCGGTGAACCCGGTGCTGGCACTGGAAACGTATTGCGAGGCGATTGTCGAGCAACCCGCCGCCGTGTTGTCGGTGGGTAGCGAGCCATGCGACGACAGGTATTCGCTGACCGAGGTCTTGCAAGCGGCAATCGCGGCTTCCGCTTCCGACATCTTCGAGCGAACGACATAGTCCTGATAAGCGGGCAGTGCGATCGCGGCCAGGATGCCGACGATGGCCACCACGATCATCAGTTCGATGAGCGTGAAGCCCTGTTGAATCCGTTTCATTTAGTTCTCCTAAAGGAAAAAAGGACAAGATCACATCGGCATCCAGCGATGCACCGAACGAAGGACGCAATGGCTATGCCAGGCGCTTGTCAGGGAACAATTCGTTACGTTTCCATGCTCAACCACCTGTTTTAGATAGAAATTTTGAGCGATGAATTCAAAAGACGAACAAAGTTGTCGACCACGAAGGACGAGCGGTCATTTCGGACGCGCACGCGGCTGACTTGCACTTCGTTGCATACGACGCTCCGCGTCACATGTGCCGCGATACGGCAGTCGATTTGTCGCTTATCGGCGAATCAGCGTCAACTCCGTGCCCGCGACCTCGATCTTGTCGCCTGGCAAGACCGCCGCGCCCTGCGAAGGAATCGGCGCGCCATTGTGGAGCGGCGTTTCGGTGCCTTCCAACGGCATGAGCCACACGTCGTCGCCCACACGCTTCAACATCGCGACCGAAACGCCGACCCGCCCGAGCGACGTTTCGGCCTTGGCGAGCGGCACTTCGCGCCCCGCTGCCGGCCCTGTCATCACCTTGATGGCGAGGCTCGGCGCGTCGTCGTCCTGGGTGTCGATCGCTTTCGCGAACGCGGGCTCTTCGGTGGTCGACGATCCGTCTTCGGCGGGATTGCTGACCACGGCGCGGAACCGCGTCGTGCGCTCGACCGGATCGACAACTTCGGGCGGCGGATCGAATTCGGTGGCCACCTGACGCGGATCGTGGCGGCTTCCGCGCGCCGAGCGCGACACTTCGCGAATCGCCGCATCCATTTCGTCCGGCCGATACGTTTCGAACGGCTTGGCGACGCTGAAATGGTCGTGGTGCAAGAGCTCCGGCGGCAATGGGTCGGGCAGCGCGGAATCGTCGGCGTAATAAATCAGATTCTCACGGCCGATGTCGAGTCGATCGCGGTCGCGGAGAAAATGCTTCGTCACGGACTTCCCATTGACGAACGTGCCATTGGTACTGCCGAGATCTTCGAGAAACGAATCGGACAGGACGGTGACGATCGCGGCGTGCGTCGCGGACACCGCGGGAAACGGCAGCGCGAGGTCGTTGTCGGCACGGCGGCCGATGGTCACGCGTTCCTTATTCAGGTAGATCTCGCGCGTCGAGCCGTCCGGCATGTAGAGGACGAGTTTGCCCACGATTCGATCCCTGCGGCCTCTGGATGTTTTTGCGCCGATACTAGCGCTCAGCTCGCCTTCTTGCGCGCGAGCCAGCGCTGCGTCCAGTTCGTGGCCGGCAGGTATTCCGCCGGCACGTGAATCAGGATCACCGAGATATTGTCGCGGCCGCCGTTCGAATTGGCGAGATCGACCAGCTCGGCGGCCGCCTTGGCCAGATCGGCGCGCTGTGCGGTGACGATGTTGTGCACGACGTTGGGCTCGACCATGTCGGTCAAGCCATCCGAGCACAGCAGGTAGACGTCGTCGGCCTCGAGCCGGTACTCGGCGATGTCGGCAGGGACGATCGCCTCGATCCCGAGCGCGCGCGTGACGAGATTCTTGTTCAACGAATACTTGGCCTGCTCCGGCGTCAGTTGCCCGCTGTCGATCTGTTCCTGCAACAGCGAATGATCGTGGGTGAGCTGCTCGAACTTTTCGCCGCGCAGCCGGTAGCAGCGCGAATCGCCGATGTGGCCGATCGACACGCGATTGCCATGAAAAACCGCTGCGACGATCGTCGTGCCCATGCCGGCGCATTCGGGGCGTGTCTGCGCGGCCTCGTAGATGCCCTTGTTCGCCGCGGCGATCTGCTGTTGGAGGAGCAACGCGGCATGCGTAAGGCCGGTCTGTACGTCGACCTTCGAGTACTCGCGTCCGGAGCGCAACTCAGGCAATAGGCCGCCGGACACAACGCTGACCGCGATGCCGCTCGCGACTTCGCCGGCGTTGTAGCCGCCCATGCCGTCGGCAAGGACGACCAGGCCGGAGTCGGGGTCGGCGAAAATCGAGTCCTCGTTATGCGGCCGCACCATCCCCGAATGCGATAGTAGGGCCACGTCGAGCGAAACTTTCTCCTGCACTGCCAAGGCGGAATCCTAGTGGCCCCTAACCAGCCCGCGAGTGTAACCGGCGGCGGGGGTTCGTGGGAGGGGAAGAATCCGGTCGCCGCCTGACGCCGACGGCGCGGTGCTACGACTTGACCGGCACCTTGGCCATAGCACGCCGC
>CATPCN010000134.1 GCA_955652855.1 uncultured Chthoniobacterales bacterium
AAGAAATCTCTTGCCATTCCGATCACTCCCGGTCACAATCGGGAAGCCAGCGTCGCTTCGCTCCGACCTCGCTGATCGACTACCGGAGAATGGTGATCGGTTTCAGAGGAGAATGCGTGATCGATTTGGGGAGAATCCGCACATGGACGGCATGAATTTCTGGTTTGCCGAGAAAGAGGCGAGGGGAGACCAGGAAGGTTATGCCAATGACTTGAAGGACGGATTCACGATTGCAAAACAGGCTCTGCGCGCCGCGAGCGGATCGCAGAACCAAGACGCCGTAGGCTTGATCATGCGGTATTGTGTTTGCCTAGCCACCTTGAACGGGTTTGCAGAAAGCCTTTCCGCCGGCGTGCTGAGGGAGTTGGCCCGCCGGAAGATCTGGAATTCTAAGGCAGTCTTGGATTACGCACGGCGCACACCTGATCCGTCTAGACGCATCACGTCTCTACGTTCCGTTTTTGCGTTTTTGGATTCCGCGGACCAGGGCGACTGCTACCGCCACGCATCAGAAGCTGTCTACGACTTGGAAGTGATCGCCGGCACACCTTCAACCTTAGTTGTTCTTCAACAGGAAGCACTTCTAAAACTAGCCGGGGCATTCGCTGAAGGAGGCCGCTACGATTACATCATTCGGTGTTGCACCGAGTGTCAGTCCTGGCAAGCGAAACACCAGCTGATCGGTACTGCAGCCCGGTTACTCGCTACGGTCCCGACGACCAGTTTTGCTGATGCCCGCAGTTGTGCACAATCCTTGTACGCTTCAACAAATGACTTAGTTGAACGGTCGTACTTACTTGGTCTGCTGCCCGGAATCGAACAGACAGCCTGTCTGGAGGCCGTATCCGAGGCCGTCGGAAACGGCAGCCTAGACGTGTATCAATCTATAGAAGCACTCAAATCCATTCGATCTAATCTGAGCATACGCGAGTTCCACCAACGCGTCCATCATATTTACGTCCGAGTGATTCGCGCGGGAATAGAGGATCTTCGTGTCAAACGGCTTGTGCGACTGCTTCCTCTACTGGACTCCAGCGAGCAAAGCGCCGTGGTCCAGAAAATGCTCCCAACCATAAGGCGGGCCGAATGGTCGGATGTTGAGCTAAAGAATCTTCTGATGCAACTCTGCGAAATACATTCCCTGGATGGAACCGCTATCGTTAAGGCCGTGAATGAAATCCAGTCGGATTACATGCGCTCGGTTCAAGCAACCGTGATCATTCGTATCCAACCAGAGACGGAACGGGAGAACTCTGTATCGAGAGTATTAGCCGTCGTCTCGGCGTTGCGTGCACGCGGAGACAACTGGTCGGGAGAAGAGCTTCTATTCGCGCTAAGTCAAGCCAGTTGTCACCTAAGCACAATTCGGGTGAATCAGTTGTTTCAAATCGCGAAGACCATGACCGATCAAACGCTGCGGCTTAGGACACTGGCAGAACTGCTCCCCTACGTGCAAGGCTTGGATTTAGAAAGCCTCATCTTGACTGAAATCAGCTTACTGAAACAGGTCGATAACTATAATGTAATTGAAGCGTTCTGCGCTGCAGCGGCCCGTGTTTCCTCCTCTGAATTGGTCAGTTCCATGCCGCAACTTCTGCGGACGCCGCGTGCCGATGGTTGGTTCTTGGTGGGACTGGAGCCGGTACTGTGTCATCTGGAAGCCAGCGCGAATAACGCCGACACTATCACCTGGATCATCGCGGCCCTTCATGTTGCCGCTGAACCGATCCGTTATTGGTGCCTCTTATCAATCGTCCCCTACCTGACAATCAATGAACAGAGTGAGGCCTTCGAAGTTGCCAAGGGCTTCTCTAAGCCTTCGTTTCGACTCCATTGTTGTTGTGAGATTGTGAACTTCACACGCTCAACTGATTTTGCCAGAGAACTGCGAAAGTTGATTAGCCACGAACTGGGAGCGCTTACAGAGCCCAGAGAGCGTGCGGAGGCCTTGATCAGGCTACTGAATTCGGGTCCACCAGTGCCGACGGAGCCGTTGATCGAGGACGCTTTTCAATCGATTTCCCAGGTGGAATATCCGACGCATCAAGCCGAACTGCTGTCACATATCGGGACTTGGGGCAGTCAGGAAGCGGACAGGATGAAGTCGGAATTGGTAGACACGATATTTCGCGGGGCGCGGCCCGTTGTTGGGCGCGACGTGCTCAGGAGTTTGGCCCCAACTCTCTCTGGCGATGTCGTACACGCGACGCTAGAACGCCTCAGGCTTGCCAGCGATGATGATCTTCGTGTTGAAGCTCTACCGGAACTCCTGGCTAGGGTCGCCGCGCTGGGAGGTCAGGATTACGCGTTCCGGTTGATCGCTGAACGACCAAGCCAACGATTGAAGGAAGAATGCTTGGTCGCACTAGCGCCCCATCTGGATAGACAATTACTTCTGGGCTCACTGCCCACGTATTTGGAAATCGAGAACGACTACAATCGCGATCACGCTCTGAGTGCACTATGCGCTCGCGCCGCGCAGACCGAAGTCGCTGCAGACCTATCGCGTGTTGCGTCGAGTATTCGGAATCCGGCCGAAAGAGTAAACGCTCTGTGTGCCTTGATAAGTGCCGGCTCCAACACACAAGAGGTCGCCCTGATGGACGAGGCAATTCTGTCTTTCGAAAATGTCAATGAGCGCATGCGCGGAAACGTAATCAAGAGTTTGACCGAGGCACTCGTAGTCCTTCGCGATCGAGAGCATATGCGCGAAAGCTTCTTGAGAGTTGCCGACATTTTGGTGAACGAGAGCAGGGAGGAACTCGTGCCGCACGCCTATTCTATGGCACCAGTCTTAGTCGCCTTGGCAGGCGCGGGAGCTGTCGGCAGCACTATCAATGCAGTCAGGGACGTCGTTAGATGGTGGCCTTGATTGGCGTGTTTATGCTCAGTCAGTCATGGCCACGCCAGCACCCTGTGGCTCGACTATTCAGGACGCGCTCAAGCGCTACAAGGATCGTGGGACTGTTCTGCCAAGAGATCGGCCAGAAGCATTCGCTGCAGGCAAGCCTGGTCGAAAACGCCGGTCGAATAAATTGACGGCGCGTGTGGAAGATGAGTTTATGAAACCGACCTTTGGTGAGTCCGGGCTATGAAGTCGAGCGGAGAGCCGTGCGTTTTCGCGCGAAGTTGTAGAACTCGAGATCCCCTGGCAAACCTGTCGGATTACGATATCGATCATCTGGTCTTTCATCTTGAGAAGTCAGGCTCTTTTGAAGATCTTCATCGTCTCCTTGCATTGGAGACATCTGAGGGCCGCAATGCTTGGTATCTGTGCAATGAGGTCCGGGGTAGACCTCGGGCGTTTGCAGACTCAATTGAAGTCAGCTGGCGCATTTCCGACAGTGAATACTTGTGCCTTCCTAACGACGCCCGTTGCGACCCCAAATGGGCCTGCCGAGTAGTCAGTCGGTTATACGAATACGCGCTTGCCACATCATCTGTGACCACCGTTGATTCGAAGATGCCGTCGGCGTTTGTGAAGGTCCTCGTCGAACATGACATCTGGAACATGGGTCGCGCTCTGGAATACGCCCGAGGGTGCCCCCGTGAGTACGATCGAGCTGGGATTCTTTGTTGGCTCGCGCCTCGCCTCTCCGAAGAAACCCTGCGCGAAGCTACCTCAATCGCCCGAGATATCGATTTCTATTGGGCGCGATCCAAGGCCCTCACCTCGATAGCAAGCCAGTTGCCTCCCGAGCGTCGCTTACCCGTGATTCAAGAAGCATGGCGGTCGGCGACCGTCTACGATTTGCATGGTGATTCTTTAACCCGATTGGCAGGTCTGCTACCTAGGGCGCTCCTAACGGAGGCGACTTCAGCAGCGATGCGAGTTCGGGAAACGCTAACACGAGTCGAACTGTTGTCCGACTTGATACCCTGCTGGGAGCCGCAGGAGCAAACGCGGTTGATTGAACAGCTGATGGACGAGGTAAGTAAGATCGAGCGCAACGACGTTAGGGCTTATGCGTTCGTCCGGATAGCCCGATGCTCTTTCGGTAGTATGCGGCGGACCGGCTTTCAACAGGCACTCGAGATCGCACGTGGAAGTGACACGGACACTATAATCGGCACGATCGCGTGGATCCTGCCACACCTGGATGAGGACACACGCCAACCGGCGATTGCTATTGCCATAGCTGCGCTGGAAAATCTTGCCCACGGGCATCCGAATCCAGAACACTTGCGGACGATCGCGCCGCATCTTTCCGAGGAGTCTTCTCTATTGATGTGGAGAATCGCACGACGAATAGACAATGATCTTGAACGCGCTCGAACGGTTTCGCACATTGCTCCCCAGTTGCCGAAACACTTGCAGAGTGAGGCATTCAGCGAAGCGGAGAGGATTGTCGAAAGCATCCCAAACACTGGGTATCAGGCAATCATCTGGATGCGGCAGATGCTTTGCGTCCACTCCTCTGCTCTGGATTTACAGCGAGTACGGGTGATCTTACGAGAAGTGAGGGAAACCGACACGGACACCTGGGTTAGCGACGTCCTCACGATACTCGCGCGAGTTAGTCGCGATGAAGCACGAGCCTTACTCGTCGAGACACAAACGGGTCTGCGCAAAATTGATGACGAGGTCGAAAGTACCCGATTCATGATCGGCTGCATGGGGTACGTCCAGCCAGCCTTGCTTGAGGAACTCGCGTCTTTGGTCCTGCGCCGGTCTGATTCGCTGGTCGCAGCATTTTCTCATTGAAGAATGAGCCTGAAGGTGGGAGCGGAGCGATCCGCCGCTAAGTCTCCTTTCCGGATTGGTTTTTAAGAGAGAGAACGACAAGTGGGAAAGTGGGAAACCGGTTTTTGGTTTTCCACTTTTCCAC
>CATPCN010000135.1 GCA_955652855.1 uncultured Chthoniobacterales bacterium
AACCCCAACCCCAACCCCAACCCCAAGTCCCTCTGGAGTCGAGTTCGCCTTAACATCGTCGAGCGGAGGTACCGGCCTTCCCTGGACGATTGGTCATGTGTTCACACAAGGTGATATTGCACCTGGATCCTTGATCACAACGAACGAGACGCTGTCACAAGGTACCGTCAAGAGCACCTGGCCAGATGGCAGCGCGCGCTTTGCGATATTTTCAGGAATCGGGACTTTCAGTCCAGCAATTCCTCGCTTTGTTTCAATCCAGACGGAAACTAGCAGCGGTACCGCAATTACGGAAGCCAGTCTGATCGCGCTTTCGCCGAATGTAACGGTTTCGTGCGGAACGTTCGGGGCGGTGTCGCTGTCATCATTGCTCGGCTCGCCGTTTCGAAAATTCATCAGCGGGCCGGTCATGTCCGAGTGGCATTATCGCTCCCCCGTTGGGTCGGATCCGCACCTAGTAGTGTGGTTTCATGTCCGCCTGTACTCGAACAACGCTGTCGAAATCGAATGCATCGTTGAGAATGGGTACTGCAAGGTGCCAAACCCAACGAACAAAATCTACGACGCGGCGGTTACCGTGAATGGAAGCATTCGCTTCAACCAGGCCAATCTGGATCACAAACATCACACCCGCTGGTCGGTGAATGCCTGGCACGACAGCGACCCCGCGATTATCCCGACGCACGACGTTGAATACCTGCGCAGTACCAAGATGTTTCCAAATTATGAGGCGACCCCGCCGAGCGCAAATGCGCTCAACGCACTGACGCAGACATACGCGCCGATGGGCCGGGCGCAACTCAATGCGAATTTCCCCGCCACAGGTTTTGATGGTGGTATCGGGTTGCTCCCTTTATGGGACGCGCTGTATCTGACATCAGGCGACGAGCGGGCCTTCAAGACCGTCGTCGCTAATGCCCGCGCCGGCGGGAGCTACAGCGTCCACTTCCGCGACGAAACCACCAACAACCCGGTACGGCTGTCGCAGCGGCCGAACTTTTGGATACAGCCAAGCAGCACCTATGCTGATTCAGCGCCAGCGCCAACTGGAGGGACGGCTTACACCGGAGACATCGCACATCAGCCGTCCATCGGTTACACAGCTTACGCGCTGACCGGGAAATTCCTGTTCCTCGAAGAAGCACAGTTGTGGGCGATGAACAACGTACTGTATACCTCTCCCGTCGATCGCCAGAACGGTCTCGGCATTCTCATGAATTTACAGGTGCGCGGCGACGCATGGGCGCTGCGTACCGTTGCCCAAAGTGCGGCGCTGACGGAAGACACTGATCCGTTGCAGGCCGAGTTTCTGGCGATACTCTCGAACAACTGGACGTACCGGGACACGACCTATGTCGCGTCCAGCGGACCACTGCATAATGATCTCGGCGTCATCGCAATGGATCAGAACGGCGCTCCGGGGTACGGCTTCTATATGGGGTCGCCATGGATGCAAAGTTACTTCTCGCAGACGCTCGGCTTCGTGTGGGATCTGAACCTCGCATTTACGCCAGCGCAACGCGCGACGTTTCAGGCGTGTCGAGACTTCTCCTATAAGCATGTCGTGGGACTACTCGGACCTGATTCGGCTGGCTATTTCTCGTACCGGCGCAGCTCGCGTTATCGTGTTGCATGGGGAACCGAGTCTCCGTTCGCATGCTATCCGGATTGGGGAACGGTCTACGCAAGCTCGCTGGCATACATGGTGGCGACTGGGCAAACCCTTGTGAGGCCGCTGCCGGCAGGTACGGACATTCGGCAAACAGACAACGATGCCGCGTCCGTAATAACCATTGCCCCAGGCACATCTGATTACGTCGCCTATCAGTTGCCATCGATCGCGTATGCAGTCGATCACGGCGCTCCAGGTGCCGATGCAGCCTACGCGCGTTTGTCTGGTTCGAGCAGTTGGGAGTTGAGCGCGTTTAACGATGTGCCGATTTGGGGCATTCTGCCCCGCGCGGCTGAAACGCCAACGCCAACTCCAACACCGCTTGCTGTCGGCGCCTGGGAAACCCTAACGGTCAACAGCTATTCGATGGTGCCCGCGATCTACGGTAGTGGTGATGCCGGACATCTCGTTCAAGATTCGCAAGTAGCGCAGACAGTTTCCTATGTGCCGTTCCGCAGTTGGGGCTATCCGGTAGTTTCCGAGACCGGCGTCATGCATATATGGGGCGGCGGACACACGCAGGCCGACTACGTCGGCAACGACATCTCGGCATGCGACCTAGTCGCGCTCGGGTCCGGCACGGCAATGACGTGGACGCAGTTATCGCGGCCGCACATTCCGACGACGGCCGAGACCGGCGGCAGTACCAACGAGGTGTACAAGAATTATGGACTTCCAGACCCTAGCTACGCATCAGATATGTGGGAACCCTACACCTTCCATGCCTTTAATCGCCTCTCCTACTATCCCGGCATCGGGCCATGCGTTTTTGTACAAGGCGCGGTCGGATTCAACGCCGACGCATCGCCGATCAGCAGCGGCAGTCTACGGGCAAACGGGTATGTCCTGATCGCGCATAACCTGGCGACGAAAAAAAACATCACCATCGGCGAACCGCGTTCCGGCATGAACGACGTGAGTTGGATGCGCATTCCGTCGTGGGATGAATTCCATAACGCGATGCTGATCTTCGGCAATGCGGGCACGAGTTCGATGGATGTCTGGCAGGTGAGGCAGAGCGGCTATTCTTATGTCCGTCAGGTTGTCAAGGACGTGAGTTCTGGTGACTGGTTGCACGATGCTTGTTCGTATTACCTTGACGATGGGATCCACTTGCTGGTGCTGTTGAATTCGGGTACGACAGGAATCCCCACGATTTTCACCTACGACCATAAATCAAGCCCGACTGGGAATCGAATCAACGACGTTACGCTTCCAACGAGCGTGGCCGCCACTTTTGCCAGCACGAATGGCTGCAACCTATGGGCGGCGCCAGATCGCACCAATCGCAAAGTATATTGGGCGCAGAGTCAAGGCGGTACAATAAAGTTGTGGTGGAGCTCGTTCGACAGCTTGTCCAGTTGGACAGCGCTTACATCGACGGGTGCGCCTGCGGTAACAATTTCCGCGCGCCTTGGCAGCAAAGGCATCGTGTTCTGGAACGGATATCTTTACCTGGTCCTTCCCAGCGACACATCCGGACACTATAGCGTACCGGATTGTGTCTTCATGCGCCTGCGAGTTTCCTAATACACAACTGATGGCCGCTGGGCTTTTTGTCATAATCGCGATCATCGGTAGCACCTACATCCTGACTGGCAGCGATCGTCCCGACGTCATGAGTAACTTCATCTCCGAAAGGAATTGAACTGCCCCCCAAACGGTAGTGCCGCTGGTCTGTCAGCAGGATGAAGTGTCCTCGAAAGCGGGCCAACTCCCGGTAGCGCCAGACACTC
Source organism: uncultured Chthoniobacterales bacterium (assembly GCA_955652855.1). The sequence continues at coordinate 3,409 of CATPCN010000135.1, forward strand.
GTCCATCTGATTCGAATTTCACAGTGGCAGCGAGCCTTTCCCCCTTTGAAGTGTCACCGTCGAGGTCGTCGCGATATCGTGCGCGACGTACATGCGATCGAGGTACGGCCGCTCCGGAAAGGGGCGACCAGACCTGACACCGTACCATCGGTCGATCTTGACGCGCTCGGAATCGATATTGAATTCAGAAATGGCGAGCAGCTCGCCCGCAAAGCGATGATTAAACATGAACTCGATATCGTCGAAGTACATGGGCGTGTGCCAAAGCATCTTCGTCATAGGGCGACGGAAGATCTGCAATGCGTCCCGTGTCGAAGAGTAGAGATCGAGATCTATCGATACAAATCCGATGGTCGGTGGTTGGTAGCGCTCAAAGAATGAAGGCACCGTCTCCCGTATATTGCCGAGAACAAGCGTCGTCCGTTCCATAAGCCTGCTGCGCAAGGTAGAGACGTCCATTGCGAAATCTCCCTCCCGCCATTCCTCAGGATGATCCCTGAAGTCCCCGACAAATGAAGGCAATCCTGCAGGCCCCATGTCAAACCCGAAGACGCGAATCGCGATCCCGGTTTCCGACTCAATCGCGGCCGCCTCGGCCTGCATTTCGACGAGCCCCTGGCCCCCGGCGACGCCAAACTCGATCGCACATATTTCTCCGACGCCCTGCTTTCTTGCCTGATCCGCCGCAGCCATCATTCCCAGCAAGTAGGCCGGGCGCCGAGATAAGTCCCAAAATGCGCGTGTTCTCGACGATGTGCGCAGTTTAGCGAGGAGCGCTCTCGCGGCGATTCGAAATGGAGGTTCCGAAGCAAATCGAAGTGCGAACCGATGCATTCTTGTTGCCATCGCTATCCCGCTAAGCCATGAAACGCCATTTGCATTCTATTTCCGCAGACTCGGTTGCGAGGACGCGGCGACGGCTTGGGGCGTCGCCTTAGGAGGCCCACCAATGACCGTGCGTGGTTCGGAGCAAAATGCTTCGCGAGACGCACCGAAGCCGAAATGGAACGCCGGCGTGAGACCGTGGCGATTTCGCCAATCCCCGCGCCTCGCCAAACTGCGACCACTTCTGTAGCGCCGGATCAGGTGCTACTACGCCAAGCGTCTGTTCGTCGACTTGGATAATTCGTATCGCGTTCACGACCACCCCGGCGGTCCAAGCACTCGCGCGCAAACGGCACCTTTGGGTCTTCAGACTCGAACTCATGCTCCTATTTGACCTTGGACACATCGGCGCCACCGAATTTGGACTTCCAGCGGCAGTACGTAGCCGCGCTAACCTGTCGCAGCGCGTCTTTGAAGC
>CATPCN010000136.1 GCA_955652855.1 uncultured Chthoniobacterales bacterium
ATCTTGGTCTACGAACATCGCTGATGCCGCACCGCGGCTCAGCGCTTCAATCCCGAGGGCGCCGCTTCCAGAAAAAAGATCAAGCACGCGCGCGTCAATTACAGCCGCACCGAGGCTAGAAAAAATGGCCGCCTTCACTCGATCCATGGTCGGCCGCACGCCGTTTTTTGGGACATCGAGCCGGATGCCGCCCGCAGTGCCGGCAATTACTCTCATGGCGGCACAGTTGCGCTAGGCTCGGCACTTCCTCGCGGAGTTGGCGACGCCAGGTTCTCTTCCGTCGGCGTCGCAGTTGCCGCCGGCGTTACCTCACTGGACGGTTTTTTCTTTTTCGTGCGCTCGGACTTTTCTCCTCCGCCAAGGAAACTTTTGATCGCGCTGCCGAGATCTTTAAGATCACGGCCAACCAATTTGTCCATTAGGTTCGTCTTCGGCCGGTCAACCGTGCCGCCCACTTGAAAATTCACTGCGGCGTATTCGGGATCGTCGGTCGGCTGAAAATTTTCCCTGATTGCCCGAAACAATTGCGCACGGATTTTTTCGTTCACGGCCAATTGCGAATCGAGATGAAGCTTGCCCGCGAAGGTGATCGTGCCGTACGCGGTCAGACGAATATTGGGACAGCGCAGGAGCAATTCGTCGACGGTGACGAGGCCCGGACTCAAATGGTATTTCACCTGTGCTTGGTCGAGATGAAGTTGGGCCAGCTCGTCGATTTGCAGCAGTTGCCCCAGGGCAACGAGCAAACTGTAGCGTTGCACCTGACCATCACGCAGAAAAATCTCGCCCGTTCCGCTCAGCGCATTTGCGTCGGCTGTTTTTCCCGCAGCATCGAGGCGTCCCTCCAGCCGCCCCTGCACCACACCAATCGGGCCGCCCGCATCGGACACAATACGGTCCGCCTGCACATCGCGAAACGTGACGTTCACAGTAAAAGGCGAATCGACCTCTTCCGGCCGCATCGTGAATTGACCAAAGACCGGACCGCCGGCCACGCGCGCGGAGATCTTCGAGAAATCTAGTTCGGTCGGTCCGTACTGGATGGGCGATTGAAGTTTCTCTAGAAAAAAACGATCGCGTAAGGAGGTTTTTGCGATCTGTGCTGTTCCGCGCAACGCCGCAGACCGGCGCAACGTCGAGCGGAATCCCACACCCTCAAATCGTGCAACGATTTTGCCCGTTACATCGACAAAGCGAAAATTACCGCCTGTCACATTCACCTTCTGGATTTCAGGCACAACCGGCACGGCTTTCTCCTTTTTATTCTCTTTTGCGAATTCGCGTTCTTCTGATCGAGACGGGCTAGTCTGTTCGGGCGAGGTTTCAGATGCGGCCGCGGGTGATGGCAGCGCAGCTGGCGCGCTTATGTTCTTCTCCGTTGCCCGCCCTTTATCCACGATCGACTTCTCGGGCAAGGAAGGCACCCGCCATTTTCCATCGCCGTTTTGCGCCCAAACGACGGTGGGATCGATCAGCGAGATTTCCTTGATCAACAGCTGTTGCGAAAAAAGGGAAGTGAAACGAATGCGAAGCCGAAATGTTTTCGCTTCCAAAAAATCACCGGACATCCCCGGATCGGTTTGCGGAATGGTAATGCCGCTGAGTTTCAATCCCCACCATGGTGTCACACTAATCCGCCGGATTCGTAACGTCGTGCCCAGGCGTTGGCTGAGTTCCTGCTGAATCCTGGCTTGTGTTCCTTGTGATTGCACATAGAGATTCGCTCCAATCACAACGATGATGGCCAGCGCAACAATCACTCCAATCAGGATGAGGACGAGCCGGCCCATGTTTTTCACCCGAAAAAGTTACGCAGCGCTCGCATGAAGAAAAGCGCTGAAGAAAATCTCCACTGAATAAGACCGTCGTCATCCTCAATCCCGCGGCACGCAGCGACCGCGCAAACCGCTGGCGCGATCGAGTAGAGGCGCTCGCCAGCGGGTCCGTCTTGTGCGCCACTTCGCGTTTGGGCGACGCGGAAGCGCTTGCACGCAACGCCGCGGAGGAAGGATTCGAAAAAATTGTCGCGGCCGGCGGAGACGGCACGATCAACGAAGTTGTGAATGGAATCGCGGGAACCAAAGCCGCTCTAGGCTTGCTCCCGCTTGGAACGATGAACGTGTTCGCGACCGAGCTTGGCTTGCCGGCACACGATCTCGATCGTTGTTGGGACATCATTCAGGGGAATCACACGCGGCGTGTTGATTTGCCGAACGCGAATGGAAAATATTTTGTCCAGCTCGCCGGCGTCGGTCTCGATGCCCAGGTCGTCAAGGAAACGAGTCACGCTTTTAAGCGCAGCTTCGGGCCGCTTAGTTATCTCGTATCCGCCGCACAGATCGCCGCTCGGACACCGCCGCGTTTAGGGATTGAATCCGAGAACGCAACAACGGACGAAGGTTCATTTGTTCTCGTCGGCAACGGTCGCTTTTATGGCGGGCCTTTCCCCTTCTTCAAGCGCGCCGTAATCGACGACGGATTGTTCGATGTGCTTGTCTTCAAACGGCTCGGCTATCTGGAGATCATCAAGTATCTGCAAAATGTGATCTTCACCTCGGAGATCACGCTTCCGGAAGTCGAGTATTTTCAGACGGGCCGGTTGCGCGTCACGAGCGATCAGGATGTTCCCGTAGAAATCGATGGCGAGTTGATTGGCAATTGCCCGGTCGAATTTCAAATTCGCGTGCGCGGTTTACGCGTGCTCGTCCCGGCCTGAGCGCCACATTTTTCGCGAATATTTGATTTCAGAATCGACAAAAAAAATGCGCTGAGATACTCTGATTTCATGCGCCTCTCCCGCCGGAAGCCCTCGTCGCTCACACGGCGTTGGAGTGAACGGCAGCACGTTGTTCTTCTCGTTCTTGTCAGCACAAACATCGCGGTTTTCGTCGTGCAACTCTTTCTTGAGACTTATCAACCTGGAATTGTTCGCGACTTCCTGGGCCTGAGCGATCGCGGGGTTCGCGATGCGTATGCCTGGCAGTTTATCACCGCAATGTTTTTGCACGCCGGGCCATGGCATCTCGCAGGAAATATGCTCGTGCTCTATCTGCTCGGGCGCGATGTGGAATCAATTCTCGGCCAGCGACATTTTTTCTATCTTTATCTGGCGGGTGCGGTCGGTGGTGAGCTGGGACACCTCTTTTTGATGCCAACAAATTCTGTCCTTCTCGCTTCTTCCGGAGGCGTCGCAGCGGTCTTAATTGCCTACGCGACAATTCTTCCGGAGCTCGAACTAACGTCGATCTTCTTCTCGATCTATCCGCTTCGTTTAAAGGCAAATCATCTTGTCTACGCCATCGTCCTAGTCGGGATCGTGCTCTCAATGACGCATCGCACGGGTGTCGTCATTCATAGCGCGTTCCTTGGCGGTTGTGCCGCGGGATGGCTCTACGCGCATCTGCTCGGTTTCGGTCGAACGTCATTTCTGCAGCGTGTTGTGCGCCAACGTCGCGCGGAAGCGGAGCGGCTCGAGCGAATGAGCGCGAAGCAGTTTATCACCGAAGAGATCGATCCCTTGTTGGACAAAATTTTCCGCAGCGGGATCAATAGCCTTACTCGTGGCGAACGACACATGCTCGCGAGAGCTCGCGAGAAAATCACGCGGTAATCATAGACAACAGTTGTTGCTACTCTGCGTCCCCGCATTGGACGTTGGATGTTCTGTCTCTTTCTTCTGCCGCCATGAGTTCCAAGAACCGATGGATCAACCGAAAGGCTGCAAGTTCAATCAATCCTGCTCAGGTCGAAGGCACTCTCTGCAGCATTGCCAAAACGTGGCCGACTGACGCAATACCGCTGCGCGAAGTGATCGCGAGCTTTCCGCTCGGTGAAAGCGCGTTGCTGCATCTGATCGCGGTCTCGAGTATTTGCGCCACGCGATTGGCTCTCGATGCGAACATGTTGCTCTGGCTGACAAACCCGGAGATTTGTGCAAGCGATCGGGGCTTAGCGCGCATGCTGACTGAGTTGCGCACATTTTCCGGCGACTCAATTTCCGAAAATAATTTCCGCAAGCTGCGCCTTTGGAAATCGCGCGAAATGCTGCGCATCGCGTTGCGCGAAGTAGCGGAAGCAGCACCGCTCGAGGAGACGACCGCCGAGCTTTCTCAGTTGGCAGAGATTTGCCTCACGCAGGTTTTCGAACATTGGAATTCCGATCTGCGCAGTCGCCTCGGATCGCCGAATGCGGATTTCGCGATTCTCGCCCTCGGAAAACTCGGGGGCCGCGAGTTGAATCACAGTTCCGATGTCGATCTAATTTTTCTTTATAGCGACGAAGGTCAGCTCTCGCCGAACTTCACTTATCATCAGTGGTTCAATCGGCTGAGCTCGAAAATTATTGAAACATTTACGGCACCCGACAAGGCGGGGCCCCTCTTCCGGCTTGATTTCCGCCTTCGGCCCGAAGGCTCAGCCGGTCCTTTGGCACGATCGCTCGAGAGC
>CATPCN010000137.1 GCA_955652855.1 uncultured Chthoniobacterales bacterium
CACAACTACGACCGCTATATCCGCGATATTACATCTTCGCAGGCGACGGCCGAGCGCGAGGACGGGCGGGTCATCAACTTCACGCTGATATCGAGCGTGTGGACGCCCGATGCGGACGTCGACTACACGCTCTCCAAGTCGGGCACTACATGGACGCTGACCGGCCCGGACGATGTGGTCGAGACCTATACCGAAAGCAGCGGCAAGGGCACGCTCAATTCCATCGCGTGGCCGAACGGCTACACGCAGACGCTGGCCTACAGCTCCGGAAAGCTCTCCACGGTGACGGACTCCTACAGCCGCGTGCTAACCCTCACCTACACCGGCAGCGATCTGACAGGTGTCTCGACACCCGATTCAGCAACGCTGACTTACGGCTATACGAGCACGGCGGGATCGGATCTGCTGACCTCGATCACATATAATACAAGCCCGTCAACCAGCCAGACTTATGTTTACGGCATCAGCACACTGCCCTTCATGCTCACCAGCATCACCGACGAGAACGGCAACACGAATGCGCAATGGACCTACGACGGGGCCGGGCGCGCCACGATGTCCGAGAACGCAGGCGGAGCCGATGAGGTGCAGATCTCCTATGCCGACAGCACCGGAAACCGCACGGTGACCGGCCCGCTCGGCAATGCCGAGACCTACAGCTTCACGACCGACCATAACGTGCAGAAAGTCTCTTCAATCGCCCGTGCCGCGAATTCACCCGTGGCAGCAGCCACGCGCAACTTCACCTATGACGCGAACGGCTACCTCGCGACGGCGACCGACTGGAACGGGAATTCGACGCATTACACAAACAACAGTCACGGCTTGCCGACCAGCATCACCGAGGCTTATGGCGCAGGTGTTGCCCGCACGACGACGATTTCCTATGACTCGACTTGGGTTCACAAGCCCTACACGACCACCAAAACTAACGTAACCATCGATGACCGCTACAATGCCACCACCGGCACGCTGACCAGCCATACGCTGACCGACTCAACCGGCGGCACCACCAACGGCAACACCGAGATCTGGGCCTATACGTATAACGCCACCGGCGAGAAGTTGACGGAGACATTTCCGCGCACCGGCACCACCGTCAAAAACACATATACATACAGCAGCGGCGCACTGGCCAGCATTACTGATCAGCTCAGCCACGCCATCACCATCAGCACTGCCAATGGCACCGGCCAGCCGACCAAGATTCTCGACGCGAACAGCGTTGAGACCGATTTTGTTTACGATAACCGCAACCGGCTAACCAGCAAGACGGTCAAGGCCACGCCGAGCAACGAAGTCACCAGCTACACATATATAAAGTCCGGCCAGCCGGACCTGATCACGCTGCCGGATTCAAGTACGATCGATTTTGACTACGATAACGCGCAGCGCCTGACCACGATCACCAATACGGCGGGCGAGACGATCAACTACACGCTCAACGCCGCAGGCAAACCGACGACGACGACGATCAAGGATTCCGGCGGCACCACGAGAAAATCATGGACTGCGACATATGATGTGCTCGGCGACATGCTGACCCGCGTCGGCGCGGGCGGCGCTGGGCAGACGACTACGTATACATTTGACGGCATGATGAACCGCCTATCAGTCGAGGACGCCAACAGCAAGACGACCAGCCTCGCGTGGGACGCCCTCAATCGCCCCTCGACCGTGACCGACCCGAATTCTCACACGGCGGCGCCGACCTACAACAATCTCGATTACCTCACGGCGCAGACGGATTTCCTCGGCTATTCGACCAGCTACACGCGGGATGCCTTTGGCAACGCCATCGCGCGCACATCGCCGGATTCCGGCTCATGGTCCTTCACCTTCGATGAGGACAACAACCTCAAGACCATTACGGACGCCCGCAGTACCGCCACCACCAACACTTTCGACGCGGTGGACCGTCTGACCGCCGTCAGCATCACCGGCTATACAGGTGAAGCCGAAACGTTCACGTATGATTCCACCACGTCCGGCAATGTGGGCATCGGGCGGTTGACTTCGGTATCGGATGAATCTGGCAGCACGAGCCGCGTCTACAATAATTTCGGCAACATCACCTCGGAAACCCGCGTCATCGGCGGGAAGACCTATACGATTTCGTACAGTTATGATCTCGCGAACAGGCTGACAGAAATCATCTATCCGTCGTGCCGGTATGTTGATTACACCTATGATTCCAGCGGCAACCTGACGACCGTCACCACCAAGCCCAGCAGCGGCGGCAGTGTCACGACACTGGCCAGCAGCATCACCCACAAACCGTTCGGCCCGATCACCGGCTTCACCTACGGGAACTCCGAAGCCCTGACCAAGACCTATGACAACAATTACTGGCTCTCGACGCTGAATACGGTCTATTCGGGAACGTATGTGCAGGAGCTGTCCTACACACAGGACAACGCCGGAAACCTTACGGCCATCACCGACACGCTCGATTCAACGCGCAATGAAAGTCTTGGCGTTGACAGCCTGAACCGGCTGCACACCGCGTCTGGAAAATACGGCTCAAGAACCTATACCTACGATAACAACAGCAACCGGGCCACCCGCGTTGCAGGGGCGACGACCTACACGTATACGAACGTCGCCAGCAAGAACCGGCTTGACCATTACACCGACGGCACGAACACCAGAAACTTTACGTGGACAGCTAACGGCAACCTCTCGACGGACGACCGCGCCATTGTCGGCGGCGGCAGCATGTCGGCCACTTACGGGGGCCGGGACAAGCTGGAATCCATGACTGTGAACAGTCAGGGCATCACGTATAAAATTAACGCCTTCAATCAGCGCGTAAGCATGGCGTTCAGCGGCGCTACCACGCACTACATCCATGACATCCTTGGGAACATCATTGCCGAGGCGAACGGATCGACCGGCACCACGACCAAAGAATACGTCTGGATGGAAGGGGAACTACTGGCACAGATCGATGGCAGCGGCAACATTGTCTACGTGCATAACAATCAGGTCAAAACGCCGCAGAAGATCACTAACCCGTCGCGCACCTTGGTATGGGACCAGATCATCGAGCCGTTTGGGGACGTGTACAGCACGCCGACCAGCACAACGCCGACCAATATCAGGTTCCCCGGTCAGTACGCCGATTCTAACAACTCGCTGTATCACAACAACAACCGCGATTTTGATCCGAACATAGGTTACATCCAGCATGATCCGCTCGGATTTGCGGGAGGGTATTTCCCGTACGCCTACGCAGGCGATAATCCGACGCAGTGGACGGACAGACTAGGATTGAGCGCAAACCCAACAGATTATTCTCCTGAAGGAATTCAAGATCAATATGGACCAACAGCAACTTTGGGCGGGCTAATTTCGATTAATCCGCTTTCGATTGCAATAGCTTCGGGGGAAGGCATAGTTGGAGCGATAGCTGATGTATTCGGGTACGGTGCTGACGACGAAGTACCACTTGGTGCGGCCAAAAAATTCAAAACTTCCTCAAATCAGGTCAAGCCCTGTGATCCGGCCGATGACAGTACAACGCTCTACAGAGGTGTTTCATCAAATTCACCGAACCCAGAGCAGTACGCGAACGCACTAAATGGAGATGCCAACCCTTTAGGTGGCGATGCGGGGATCGTGGATCACTTGATGGGTAACAACAATAGCCAATATACTTCATGGACAACCGATCTTGAGGAAGCTTATGGTTACGCTACGAAAAATGGTGAGACTTCTGGCGTGGTTCTAACTAAGACAGTCCCCTCAAGCTCGATGATACCGGCGACCTCAGGCGGTCTTCAAATTATGAGGTCTACGGAAGTCCTACTAGAAGGTCCCATAACGGGTGCAATTGTTACGCTTGCGCCATAGCACACATTGGCTCTAGTCTACTACGATGTGGGGTGCGATCATTGGTGATATCGTCGGATCGGTTTATGAATTTTCGCCGATCAAAACGACGGGCTTTCAGCCCCTTGTGTCATCCGATTCAACATTTACGGATGACACTGTCTGCACAGTCGCCCTAGCAGATTGCCTTTTGAACAAGGGAAACCCCACGGAATATTTACGCCGCTGGTGTCGAAAATATCGGGATAAGGGATACGGTTTTGCGTTTCGGAAGTGGGTAGATGATTCATCGATTGGCCCTTACGATAGCTACGGAAACGGGGCCGCAATGCGCGTTTCGTCAGCTGCCCTGCTCGCGAATTCATGGGAAGAAGCGTCTACATTTGCCGACCATATAACTTCTCCTACTCATAATCATCCTGAGGGACTTAAAGGAGCTCAAGCCACCACCGAGGCGATATGGCTGGCCCTTCAAAGAGCGAAAGCGGGCGATATTAGGGAACAGATTACTAAGAACTATGGATATAATCTGGATCTGACCGTTGATCAACTCAGGCCGGGCTTTATTTTTGATGAGACATGTCAGGAAACTGTTCCGGCGGCCATCATTTGCGCTCTGGAATCCAATAGCCTTGAGGATGCAATTCGAAATGCTGTGTCCTTGGGTGGCGATGCCGATACGTTAGCCTGCATTGCGGGATCAATTGCAGAGGCGCTTCATGGCTGTCCTGAGGAACTCATTGCCATTGCTAAAGATAGATTACCTCAGGATATGATAACAGTGATGGATGAAATGTACGAGGCGCGATCATAGTAGCGGCAGGAATGTTCAAGATATTTAAGAAACCAACTCAGAATAAACATCCTCCAGTACCTGAATGGAGGCCAGCAATCCAGCAACCTATAGAGAAAATCATTGATCGGATGATGTATTACACTAGCGGGAAATCTGATCTTGCGGTGTTTCAAAATGGAACCTGTGTTGTTCTTCAAGATGGCCTATCCGAACACGACGCTGAAATATCAGCAAAGGAAGCGCTACACAAAATATTCAGTTATCATCCGGATATGAACCCGGCAAACATGAAAGATGGTAACGTTCTCGTTCGGTACAACCATCCGGCCTACAACGTCGTTTTAGCCGACATTGTTCAAGCACACTGGGCAGAAATTGATGAAAATCATCAGAAAGCCTTAGCTACTAGTGAATACCTTAAGACCCCTCTGGGCTTGAATGTTTTTGACGATCTTGGAAAGAAAGCCCTGTTTGGCCGTTGCTTCATGTTTATGGACGCGCAGAATCCGAAAGTAGTAAAGATAGTTCGTAAGACCATGACGCACTAGGTTGTAATCTTCCGAGTTAAATTGCGGTACTTCTTCACAGGTATTTTGCGCCGCTCAGGGCTGAGGTTGCCAGCAAAGGCCCACGGCTCGCGGCCTTTACAAATCTCTGTGGTGGATAGACCGCAATATAGCCCAGAAGAAAACCCGCAAAAGACCGCTGAAGTGTACACCCCTGCCCTGAATACAACCTATAGTTGTCATAAGATACATTATCACATCGGGTTATGTTAACCCCCTCGCGTGATAGCCCGCTTTTTCCGGTGCTGTTGCCAGCCCGCTATGAAACGGCAGTTATCTGCGGTTCGCTATCAAGTTTCTGAGCGCGTCCCATCCACTGTTCCGGTCGGATCGCCTTCACCCAGTCGGCGAATGACGGAATGAATCCAAGATCCTCGCGCACATGCTGCTCGCCGATCCATCTGACCGGGATAACCCGGCCGGTGGACAGCGTGATGGTCGAACCGAAGATGGTTTCGGCCATGAAGATGCCTTCGGCATGATGGCGCAGCGCGCGATGGCGGAAGTCGGCGATGATCATCTTCGATTCGTCGAACCAGTCATGGATGCGGATATAGTCTTCCGGGACGCCGCCCCACTTCTTCACGCTGGAAAGTGCATGGTGATAAGGATGTGCCATGATCGCCTCCCCTAAAATGTGTGGTTGTCGGTCCAGGTGTCGGTGAAACGCCCGTTGAACTCAAGCTCGATACTGCGTTTGGCAACGTCGATGCGGAATTCACCATACCCGCCGTCGTTGTTTTCCCAGCCGGCATGCGTCTGTTCGAGGTAGTCGTAACAGAGGTCCTCAATTGCGGTTTCAAGGGTCGATTGGGCAGTCAGTATTTCAGTGTTTCCCCAAGACACCATCTGGATCGTGATCATAGTTTGCGGCAGTTCGGCAGGGTCGTCGCCGCTGAATGCGGCAACGCCGTTCATCTGGCCGCTGTCCCCTACTCCATCGAATTCGACATGGATGCTGGTGATGCCGGTGGACGCCAGTGCGTCGAAAAGCACGGCCTTGTTCATCTCGTTCGCTTTGGCACGTACCCCCTTGTGGCGCGCGTAGGTGGTCTCGAAGTCGCTCATGTCAGTCTCCTTTCGTGGTTTGTCAGTACGCGGAGACAAAGGCAGGGCGGATCAGCCGGGCGCTCACCGAAGGGGAACGGGCAACACGGAACCTTGGCGCGGGCCGCCCGTTGAACGACCGGCGCGCCCTGCCCTAATGCAGCGTTGATAACTGACGACGCGAAAGGGAGAGCAGGAGTGAGATTGACGGCCTGCTGAAGGCGCCCTATGGCTCGGAGCGCAGCAGCCATCGAACCTAGCGGACGGATTGGCAATGAAGGTATGCTCGTCTGTTGAAGGAACGGCGACCCATTCCGGGCAAGCTGAAGGACAGGCTTATGGCGGCGAACCGCCACACCTGTTGCATCTGCCATGAGCCGCGGCATCCGGTCGAAAAACACCACATCAACGAAGACCCCGCCGACAATGCCTGGGACAACCTAGCCGTGGTTTGCAGGAACTGCCATGGGCTGGTGACAGCAAGGGGCAACGTCGGCAGCCAGTACACGCCGGGCGAAGTGCTGCGATACAAGAAGCTCTGGGAGAAACGCTGCGCGGAGGCCGATGATGACGACATCGATTCTCCGACAGCGGAGGTTCACGAAACAAAGATGATTGACGGCGGTGAGCATGAAGTCTACCCGTTCGACATGGACGCGGGAGACGAACTGGTGTTCTCGATCGACGCCAACGATTGCCTCGACATCGCGATCTGCGATGAAGAGGATATCGACGACTGGGCAGACGGGGATGACGACGATAACGATGACGGCGAGGAGGAGGAAGGCGACGATGAAGATGAAGGTGACGAGGATGATCGCCCTCTGCCGGAAGGCTACTGGCATAAGACGAACGTCATCGAAGGCGAAGAGTACAGGTTCGTCGCGCCGGAGAGCGGAAGCTATGTCCTGCTGCTGGTCAATTGGGACGAGGAAGCAACGGAGGTCACGGTCGATGCGGCCGTCTGGAAGGCCGAACAAGAGTAGCGCGAATCTGCGAAAACTGAATCTTCATGCTCAAAGGCCGACGCCTTGAGAGCGTCGTATGACAGTCTGTCACTGCCCGGCAGAAGTCCGTAGCGTCTGCCACAGTGCGCGCTCACGCTGATGCGGATCATTGGCCAGTTGCCGTTCCTCTTCAGTCAGGTCCATGAGAAAGCGGTAGCCTCTGACGCAATCGGCGGTGATTCTCTGACGGTCAATGACTACGGTTCGACGGACGAGCTGGCCGAGGTCATCCCAATCGAATGCTATGCCATCCTCGAATTTCCTCATCAGGAGGGCGGGATCGAAAGTATCGCGCGCCTGCCAGAGCTTCAGGATAACCAGGCGCCGGATAAGAGGCTGGTCAAGCGGCCGGGTCGCGAACGTGCCGAGGTCATAGATGTCGCGAGCCTTGTTCCGCTGATAGCACGCGCGGATTTTCTCCGCGATGATCTCGGGCAGTGCGAGGCAGGTGATCCCGGCGGGCGCAAAGGGCAACTGCCTGAAGTAGCTCTGTTCGCATTGGGGTCGGCGTTCTGTCGCCAGCGTGGGCGTTTCACGGCGGCTGATCTGGAGCCTCACCTCGCTTTCCCCGCTGCCGTTCCAGGCATGGGTATAGGCGGGATTGACGCCCCATGACAGACCGTCTTGCGTCTCGTAGTAGCTGTCGTCCGGAATGCTGAATTGAATGCCGTGAAAGGGCTGCGCGAAGGCATCCATCATATCGAGGATGACCGTCTCATGGTCGTGCTCCTCCAGGGCCGTGAAGTCCAGATCGGTCGAGAAGCGTCCCTGGCTGCCGATGACCATTTTGCGAATGCAGGTGCCGCCCTTGAACGCAAATCGATCCAGCATGCCGCGCTCTGACAGGAGCTGAAGCAAGAACGTCAATACTACTTCCTTCTCCGCGATCATGATGTCGCGAAGGCCGGATTCAGCGGAATAGCGCTGCACCTGAGGTCGCGGAAGCATTCTTACATCTCCTTCTTGACGGTTCGCCGCCGACCGAGTCCGGCGCTGCCGTGCAATTCTTCCCGCGTCACATTGACGAAAAGACGCCACGTCTCGTCATAGCCGATTGCGCCTTTCACCTCCCCCTTGGGACCAAGGAACGCCTTGCGGCTGTGACCGGCCAACCGGAGCAGCCGTTCACGTTCGCCGGCAGGAATGTCGGCGCCCGCGTGATCCGCGAGCCAGCCGATGCGCCGGACAAGGCCTGTTGACCCAATCCGTTCGAGATAGTCCGCCGCCTTCCCCCAGTCGAACCGGCGGCTCGCGGTACCCAGAATGTACGCAGCCTCCCCTACTCCGCCGGCCAGTTCGGGCCGGTCAATACAATCGATAGCCGTTTTTTCGCGGTCGGAAATGATCACCTTGTACCCGAGCACATCGACCGGGCCGAAGCCGAAGAATTTGTGTGGGACGGGATTGACGATCTTGACTTCGGCGTCGCCGAGCCTTCGGTCGCGCAGATGCACGGGCGTCACGAGCCAGATCACGTTGCGATGCTGCGTCGTCAGCCCGTAATGAGTAGCAGCCGTACCGTAGCCAATGTAGTATGGCTCGATAATTCGGCTGGCGAGAGCCAGGAGGTTGCTTTCCCCCAATGCCTCGGGTCCCTGATCCGGCGGGATCAGGAGGTACTTCCCCCAGCTCGCGCGTTCCAGCCAGCCCTTTCGGCGCAGCGAATTAATCACGTGGTCAGCGGCTTTTGGGCTCACCCCGAGCAGCTGGACGATCTCCGGGCGTGCGATCTCTCGCCGCCCCTGTTCAGCCAGAGCAAGCACGACGCGGCTTTCCTGCGGTGATAGCGAGCGGGTGACGAACTCCATGACACTCTCCAGCACAAAACCCCGTAAAACACTGGGTTATGATTAGTATAGTAGCAGGAAATAGGAGTGACTGTCAATCTGTCTACCAAAACCCCGTATCGGAGGGGGTTTTGTGATTGTTGGTGCCAGACCACGTGTCGAAATCCCTTGATCGCCGTCGAAGTGCACCCCAATGGCTCTTCTTCTATCGAAAATCATGCGAGTGGTCGGCAACCCTACGAGACGGTCTGCGTATTCCCAACGGGGTCACCTCACTTGTGTGGCTTGCGGAGGGTTTTTGGCCATACCGGTCCTAGCGTACGATTTTTTCCGTTTCGTGTGAGGTGACCCTATCTGCGTAGGATCTCAAGCTGGCTTAGGTTCTCCAACATGGCGACGACTGCATCAAGGTAGTCAGAAAACGCGGCGTGCAAGTCTCCGAAGGTGTATTGAACCGGCGGCCTGGCACGCACGATATGGCGTCTCCCGATGACATTTCCTTGGGCGTCCCTAACCTCTTCGCCTGCCCGCGACTCCAGTGCAGAGAAGAACATCGAATAGTCCACAGAAGGCCTGATGTGATGCATCAGCCTGTTTCTGTAATCTCGGGCGATCTCGCCTTTAGGCGTGTTGCGTGGAATTCCGAGCGCCTGACTGATAGCACCAAAATCAGATTGCGCAAGAGTACCGCCAGCAAGCTTTGCTGCTAACCCCTTCACGACCTTCTCGCGGGTTAGTTCAGTCCTCTCCCAATCCGTCTTACTCGTATCGACCAGATCGCCGCCAAGGCTTTCATGCAGGAGGCGGTTCACAAGATCCTGCACTTTGATCAGCCCGTGGACCGATTGATTGAGCAACTTCATTTTCCGGTCATGGACATAGTAGAGGTCATTGATGGCGGCATTGTCATCAAATGACGGTTCCTGCGCCGGCTCAAGGGCCTTGAACGCAACGGCCAGAATGAGATCGCCTTCTGCGCCCATTATCAGATTAGCCAATTCGAGCCACATTGCCTGCGAGTTCTGAATATCGAAGTATTTGTCAAAGCCAACAGGTTTACCGGGGAAATCAAGCCATCGGCGCGCCACGGCGTTATGCTTCGGCACGGCCTGCTTGCCGACAGTGACCTTCAGTTCCGCGAAGAGGATGTGAGCTACTCTGTGCTCGCCTGCGAGATCGCCGGGGTACGAGGTTTCAATGTCAAGGCTGTCGGAGCGCGCACCCTGGTCTCCATCAGTGAATTTGATTGTGAGTTCAACTTTCGCCATGTTCCTGTAATCGTCGCAGTGACACTCTGGTCCTTTAGCCGGTTGTCTTTTGTCTCATCTTTCGAAACATCTCCCCTTGTTCAATGGCGTCATCAAGAGCCTGGTGGGTATGAAGCAATCGGCTCTTAAAGTCGGGTGCTATGCGGCTCGACCGGGTGTCTGCCCATGTGCATCCGGTCATTCCCATGTAATAGGACTTTATGTCGAGACCGCCGAATCCAAATGGGTTGTCTCCTAGGTACTGATGGAAATAGAAGTTCACAAAAGCCCAATCGAACGTTGCATTAAAACCGACGAACACCGGCTTGCCGTCCTTCGCAACTGAATTAAGCCAATCACGAAACGCAATCATTGCCTCTTTCGGATCGCGGCCGGTCCGCTCGAATTCCTGTAACGTCCGACCTACGACTTTCATTGCCTCAGGCACCGACTGATCATTCACCGGTCGAAAGTCGACAGAGAAAGTGGATTGAGGAAAATCCACTGCCACCGCGCCCAGCGAGAGCATGCTGTATGTCGCTGGGATCGGTCCCGCAGCCTCAATGTCAACGGATATGTAGACTTCTTGCACATCACCTCCACTAGCCGCTAAGCCATCTTGACAATTGGCGGTCTGTTAACGTTCCTCTCCCAAAACTCAACCAAAGCCTTTTTCTTATCTGCAACAGAATCGCCAGGGCGCCAGAAGTGACACGGAATCATCGTCTGGTCAAAGGGAAGCGTCGTCCCTTCTTCTGCTGTCACGAGAACACGGTTGGCGCTGCCAAGGGCGTAGCCGAGCTCGATAAAGCAATTTGGCCGCTCGCCAGTAACGTCAACTATCGCTAGCGATGAAAAATGCAAACTCTCAAAGATGCCCACGTTGATAAACGCATAGTCGCTTTTATAGGTCCCGATCTCAATACGGCGCATTCCCGCTTCGTCGACAACTGAATCAACGACCTCACGAAAGAATGACTCAACCACTATGAATTTCGGATGGCCGGGATTGAGAAGCCGCACGTAAAATGCAGCGGGCCGCGCGACCTTAGCCAGCAGGCTTACCGTCCTGCTAGCGATGTCGGACGTTGCGGTAGCGCCGTTGCGCGTTGCGATTTCTGCGAGGGTTGCCCCCTCAGTGTTTGCAAAATCAGGGCCAAAGCGGAAGAACCGAGTAGGCTCTGATCTCGATTCCTTCGCCAGTCGTATCGCGCCCCCAGTGCCGTCATCTCTGCTTGCACCGAGCGCCAAGTCAAAAGGCACCACCGCTTTTCGGCGCGACAGATATAGATCGGCCAAATGCTCAACCCCGGTGCCGCCGCCGAGAATGACCAAGGCATCGCCAAATGCCGCTTGGCGTTGGCGCAGAAAGGCAGCCGCCCGAGACCCAGGCATTATCGATTCGACGTGAAGCAGACCGCTCCTCAACAATTCCTCAAACAAAGTCCGCCGGTTTTCCGGAATCTCTGACACAGCCTTCTCTGACGAGGCGACCACGATGGGTAGGCCAAACCTGGCAGGCCAAACCTGAAATCCCTTCTTCAGACAGTCCACTGCTGCTTCAACTGCTGTCCAGTCGAAGAGAAGACTGGGAGCATCGGGCGCGGAACCATCCGGGCGGGGCTCTTTTCCAGCGCCGATTACGATTCCTCCGCCTGCGGTCATTACGCCTTTTACGATTTTGCTCACGATTTCGTGTGCGTAACTGATGAGAGCGGGATCAGTCTTTCCATTGGCCGAGCCGGCAATCTGAACGCGGCGGCCAAGCAGAGGTAAGCCTGCTGTTCCGCTGACTGGATCGCTGGATGTGCTCGATGGGGACATCATCCGTTTTTTACCACGGGAGACGGTCGTACTTCTTTCGCGGCGTGAACAAGGTCATCTCCTGATAGCGCCCGGTTCGGAAACGCCCGGCAAAGCGCATCGGGTAGAAGCTTGGAACGCAAGTCCGAGAATGTAAAACCGGGCTGCCCGTCTCGGGGGCCTGTGAGGCGCACCAACTCATTAATGGTTTGGTCTTTAATATTCAGAGCATCCAGATCCATACGGAATAGCTCTTCGCGTTCCTGATCTGTCGGGCGGTCGAACTGTTCCGTCCGTGCAGCCCGGCGAACGATGGCAGGGTCCAACGCTCCTGCCCTATTGGTGCAAAGAAACACAAGGATGCGGCCGGAGTGCCGACGAAGGTCGTCAACCTTCTGGATTATGGTGTTAACCGCCACCTTGTCCTCATGGTGACTTTGCACCGTGTCCCTGCTAGCGGCAAGGGAGTCTGCTTCATCGATAATGAGAAACGCCTGTCGGGTCTTTCCCGCTTGCTTGGCGACAACATCAAACGCCTGATTGAGCAGCGTGCTCATCTGACCGACCTTCCCCGATCCACGAACGCGTGTGCTGAGCTTAAATAGCATGGCTTCTTTGCGGGCTTCGCGAGCCAATCTGTCGCATGCTCCTTCGGCCGTGACTGTCTTTCCAGTGCCGACATCACCTGCGAAGATAACTAGGGGATACCTGTCCGAGACCGCGGTGCAGACGGCAAGTTCCTTGTGATGAAACTTCCGACTCCATGCGCGCAGTTCCTCCGGATCGGCTAACAAGCGAAGATCCCGATGAAGTCTCTGGTAACGATTCTCAAAGCCGACGAGTCTTTTCGCAGAAGCCGCAATTATGTCGTTTGGGAGTTCCAGTTCTAACTCAAAAAGCTCGGCAACTTCAATAACTTCGCTCATCGGATATCTGCCCTATCAGTTGAATCAGTTAAAAACACTCTTGGTAACCCCCCAGCCATTGCTGACATAATTGCGATCGGCGGACCGAGTCAGCGCCGGAAAGGACAAGTCAGTGCTCGATGTTGTCCAGGTCGTGTTCAGAGTTCTGCTAAATAACACCCGTTGGGTATCTGTCAGGTCCCGCCACTTCTGACTGTACTGTACAACCACGTTCAGATTTCCGTTAGCTGGCGCAGGCCAGCGATTGTTACCGGGGCGGCTGGCGGTGAGACTGGCGGCGTCGGTGGAAACTTCGTATTTAGCCGCTTGGATTACCGCTCCCGTGGAATCCTTCAAAACAATATTGGCCTCTAGCAGGTATCCGCTCTGAGCCATGCCCCTGACGTCCGACGCATACTGTTTTACCAAATCCCTTGTAAGGAGCCCGGTGGATTGCGCTGTCATGTCCAAGTCGGCAGCAAAGCAATCGATGACTTTGCCGATGTCGGCAATGGTGTAGGTTCCCGTTAATGATTCCGTGTAAGACATGCTTTAGTCCTCAATTACAAATGACCGGCCGAATAACTCTTTCCAGAGCTCCAGCGTCTGCGTTTTGCCGTCGTAGTTGCGAGCATAGCTGAGGGTTTCCCAAGCGGCCAGGCACTTCTCGACGATCGCCTTGCACTCCTGATCCGTGATTCTGCGAGCAACATTGTTGTCAACATTGCACGGATCAAGTATTACCACCCGATCTTTTGGGAAAGATTTCGGTGTACCGCACTCCTAGAAGCAGATCGGCGTTTTCAGCTGTGAGTCCGCCACGTACAAGAAAAACCGCAATAGCCCCTCTTCCAACGACGCGGGAACACCCCGCGTGTCCTGCAGGTGGCTGACGATCAGTTCGATCGAAAAAGACCTGAGACTGTCGTCGAATTCATGGAAGTTTCTCCAGAACTTGAGCAACCGGACGAGCGCCGTGAAATTCGCATATGCATCCTTCCTGGCACGGATGAATTCCAGCTGTTTTGTCACGCTGGTTTTGACAGGCGCGTCACCGCGCGATGAAGGTTGCCAGCCATAGTCACCGGGGCCGTCAATGACTATGAGCGGCACGAGATCCATTTCCAGTCCAGAATCGCGGAATTCAATACCGAGTGTCCGGGGTTGAATGGTGAAATCTTCGGGTTTCTTTGTAGGATAAATCTTTGCCAAAAGCCTTCTGATACGGCCATGGAGGTTATCCAGATCGTATTGAGAAGCACCATCGGCGTTTAAGAAAACTGCTACGTCGGCGTCCACGCCGAAATCGCCCCTCGGGCGGAGCACGGTGCCCTTACGGAGCGAGCCCGTCTTCAAAAACTTCTTGATATTGATCACCTTATCGGTGTCGGCGGCAGCAGCGAATCTCTCAATGAGGTGGTCAACCTGGGCGAGGTATTCGGCGCGTTTCCCCTTTGGCAGTTTGAGCCGGTTGTTGACGAAGTAATTGATCTGGCTGTCTGTAAGTTCCATAAGTTCCGCCTGAGGTTACCTCGACCTTTCGGTCACCAATTCGAGTACGCGCTGGGCTTCTTCGGGTTTGCGCTGGAGTTTGTCGAAGCCTGTAATTTTTATGCTCATGAAAGGCTCACTACAGCGGGCATTGGTTTAGCGACAGCAGATTGTTGTTCCAATCTCCGTCTGCATACGTGCGTACATATGCCGGCCGGCCAGCGGGGCGGAAAACGCCTATGTCAGCCCGTTTCCCGTTTGCCGGGTCGATCACGAAAAATGTGTTGGCCTTGGCGTCGATGCTGGCGATAACGTCTTCGCGTGTCCACTTCCACGGAACAACCGGGTTTCCCAAATGCGTGATGTGCTCATGGGGACTCTGAGGATTTGGCTTTGTGATACAGGTCACTTGTACATCTGCCATGGCGTTCTCCTTCTCTTCATGCCGGCGAATCGGGCTGCGAGATCCATTCTACCATGTTTGGACATTGTCACAATACTTCCTTGAAGTTTACAATACAAACGTGTTAGCATTATTGACAGTCCGGGGCCGCATGCCCTACTCTCTAATGAAGTCGCTGGCCGTTGGCAAATGAAAGATCACAGCACATTCTATAAACAGGTTGGGGAAAAGATCCGTTCTCGGCGGGGGAAGAACCTTTCTCAGGAGGCGCTCGCTTCTGCTGTAGGATTAACGCGTACATCGATAAGCAACATCGAAAAGGGGCGCCAGAGGCTACTTCTTCATACGCTGGTCGATTTCGCCGACGCGTTGCAAGTGGAAGCTGCGAGTCTCCTGCCCGACCGGCCCGTCGCACATGACCCGGTTGGTGCCGAAACCCTGGCTCAGTTGTCAGCAACCGAAAGAGTTTTCATCGAGTCCGCAATTGGTTTAAAACAACAGAAGGAGAATCATGGCCATCAGGAGAAGGAAGATTCGGGAATTGGTCCAGACGCTTCTGACGGAAGCGAAGGTCACCGAAGCGCCCGTCCCGGTTTGGGAGATCGCCCGAAAAAGAGGGGCGCGAATCGTCGTTGAATCGCTGGATGGCGATCTCTCCGGCTTCCTCTACCGGGATTCGTCACAAAAGATAATCGGCGTGAACACGCAGCACGCGTCCGTTCGACAGAATTTCACCGTCGCTCATGAGCTGGCACATCTTCTGCTGCACGATCAGGAACAGTTGCACTTGGACAGGGCCTTCTCTTCTGTGCGGCTGCGAGACGACGTTTCTAGTCAGGGCGTTGACGGAGACGAAATAGAGGCCAATCTGTTCGCAGCCGAGATTCTGATGCCAGAAAGCTTTCTCAGGCACGATTTGTCCGGACGGAGAACGCTCGATCTTTACGATGAAGATTTGATCCCCGAGTTAGCGCGCAAATATGTCGTGAGCGTACAGGCGCTTATGTTTCGGCTTCAGTACCTCGGCTATATCGAAGGGTAAAAAGTGCGGACGATGCCTGATGAACAGAAAGCTGCCATTCCGAATTCTATCTGATCGGCTGAATAGGATCGGCCGGGATAGCACAATCGAGGACACGAAATGCAGCTAAAGGACTGGCTACCCTTTCTAAGCGTCGTCGTGGTGGTGCTCGGCTGGCTGCTTAGTCAGCTCGGTCAATGGTTCATCGCGCGTCGAGAAGAAAGGAAACCGATTGCCCGCGCGCTATCAGAGCTGCTTGAGATCCGTCACAGGCTCCTGGCCATTCCGAAGATTGCGGAGCTACTTTCGCAGCATTTCCCCATACCACTTGAGGGCCAGACGGCGATCAAATTCGCTTTTGCGCGGCTGTTTCCCGTTGATGTCGATCTAGGAAAACGGTACGGCGAGGCGGTCAGCCTCGTCGCTGCATGCAACCCTATTCTCGGATTTCGCTTGC
>CATPCN010000138.1 GCA_955652855.1 uncultured Chthoniobacterales bacterium
CTATTTAAGCCGATCTTCCACGATCTGTGGGCGATCCGTCATCAAATGTGAGTCCGAGCCGGACGGGCACCTAGCCACAGATGAACACGGATTTTCACAGATGAAGAGGGAAGAATCTGAAAACCGTAAAACCAGAAATTTCAGGATCAGTGTTTCATCTGTGTTAATCCGTGGCTAAGGATTTATGCTTTAAAAATGATCACGGCATTTCGAAAGACCGCCGAAACTTTCACGTCCGGCGTAAAAACTTTGCCGCAGCGTTACTTTGTTTCGCCGGAGATTTTTACAGGGGAGCAAGACAAGATTTTTTCCGCGCACTGGGTTTGCGTGGGGCATCAGAGTCAGATCGCGAAGCCTGGCGATTATTTCGTCGCTGAAGTTGCAGGCGAAAGTTTGATCATTGTCCGCGATCAAAGATCGACAGTACGCGGATTTTACAATGTCTGCCGTCATCGCGGGACACGGTTGTGCGAGAACCAGAGCGGACAGGTCCGCGCGATTCAATGTCCGTATCACGCGTGGACGTATGGCCTCGATGGAAGACTGATCGGCGCGCCGCACATGGACGACGTGCCGGGTTTCGATAAAGCCGAGCATTCGTTACACGATGTCAACCTGGCGCTTTGGGAAGGGCTCATCTTCGTCAATCTCGCGGATGAACCGATTCCGCTGGAAGAATGGTTCGCGCCGTTGGCCGGAAAATTCGGGAACATATCGATCTTACGCTCAGCGAAACGGATCGAGTATGACGTGCGCGCTAATTGGAAATTGATCTTCGAAAATTATTCGGAGTGCTATCACTGTCCGGGAGTGCATCCGACGCTCGCGAAACTGACGCCATACGATTCAGCGGAGAACGATCTCTGCGAAGGGCCGTTCCTCGGCGGGTTCATGCCGATCATGAAAGGCAAAAGTCTGACGATGACCGGCAATGCCTGCGCGCTGCCGGTGGGCGACATCAATGGCGACGACAACAATCGCGTTTTCTATTATTCGATTTTCCCCAACATGCTGCTGAGCATGCATCCCGATTATGTCATGGTGCATCAGCTCTGGCCGCAGTCGCCGGACCGCACGCTCATTCAGTGTGATTGGTTTTTCCATCCGGAGGCTTTCGATCGCCCCGACTTTCATCCGAACGACGCGATCGAATTTTGGGATATGACCAACAAGCAGGACTGGCACGTGTGCGAGTTGAGCCAGCAAGGCATAACGTCGCGCGCGTACCAACCCGGGCCTTATTCGCCGCGAGAAAGCATTCCAGCGGCGTGGGATCGCGAATACCTGCGTCAGTTGCGGTGACGCACTGCTGCCGCTACATCAATTTCCCTTTGCGCGACCGGCAAGACTTGCCACCATGGCAATAAGCTCGGGTGGTTCGACCGGTTTAGCGATGTGCATTTGAAAACCGCCGAGAATGGCGCGTCTGCGATCCTCCGATCGCGCGAAAGCGGTCAAAGCAATGGCCGGAATGCTGCCGCCGTCATCGCCGGAAAGTGGATATGGTGTGCCTTTCCTCCTGAGGCATCGCTTTTCGAACCGATCTTCGCCATCTCCGGGCCATCCGGCACAAAATGTAATTGTCGATCTTAGCTCGTTAGGCCGAGAAATTCGCGCGCGGTTCCGGATAGCAGCTGCGCCTTCTCTTTCGCCGAAAGTTTAACCGATTCGATGAGTTTTCCCGCGTGTGCTTCGCCGAGCGGGAACGGATAATCCGACCCGAGCGCGACACGTTGTGCGCCGAAAAGCTTGAGCAGCAGCCTGAGCGCGTCGGCATCGTGAACGAGCGAGTCCACGTAGAACCGCGCGGGGGTGACATCACCCTTTTCGTTTCCGTGAGCGAGATAACTTCTCGGATTCACCTTGTTCTCCGTCGCGACCAAATCCGGTCGCACGTGAAAGGCGTGCTCGATGCGGCCAATTGTAATTGGGAACGCTCCTCCACCATGCGCGAACGCGACGCGCAGCTTCGGGAACCGCTCGAAAATTCCTCCGAATATCATAGAGCAGATCGCCAGGGACGTCTCGGCCGACATGCCGACGAGCCATGGCAGCCAATATTTCGGCATGCGTTCCTTGCCGAGCATGTCCCACGGATGAACAAAAATCGCGGCGTCGAGTTGCTCCGCCGCGCTCCAGACGGAATCGAGTGACGCATCGTCAAGGTTTCGAGTTTCGTCTCGCGCGCAATGCGAGTTCGCATCGACGTGCGTGCCGATCTGCGCGCCGCGCAAACCCAAATCACGAACGCATCGTTCCAACTCGCCCGCCGCCCGATCGGGATCTTGCAGCGGAATTGTGGCCAGGCCCGCGAATCGCGTCGGATGCTCGCGCACGACTTCGGCGATGTGATCGTTCAAGCGTCGAGAAAGATCGAGCGCGTCGGCCGGCTTCGCCCAATAGCTGAACATCACCGGCACGGTCGAAAGCACCTGCATCGAAATTTCCTCGCGGTCGCATTCCTGGATGCGACGTTTGGGGTCCCACACATTATCGGTAATTTCGCGAAAGACGCGGTCACCGATCATCATCCGCGCGCAACACGGTTTGTAATGATCCAGTCTAACGAATCCGTTGTAGCCGTACTTCGCGTCGAGATCGGGCCATTCGCGCGGAAGGATGTGCGTGTGGAGGTCGATCTTCATGCGTCGCTCAAACAGAAGAGGTCTTCCACAGATTTACAGCACCCAAATTCCCTCGCAGATTCCAAAGGTAATCCAGTTGGGAGTTCCTAATATCCTGTTTTCCTGATTCACGCTGCCTTGTCTGCGTAATCTACGGACGCCTTCACCGGATCAGAACGGCTTTACCGGTTCCGGCTTCGGGACCTTTGCCCCGCACTTTTTGCACGTCCGCCGCGCGTCGTCTTTCCAGAAGTCGAGCATCGCCTGGCTGAAGTGTTGAACGATGTCGCCGCAATCGAAATCAATGTCTTCCACCAAAGTCCCGCAATTTTCACAATAGAAGATAACGTGTTCCCTTTCTCCGGGTGGACGGCGACGCTCGACCACCACGCCCAGCGTGTCCGGCGGACGAACCGGCGCATGCGGAACATTCGGCGGAATAAAAAACGTTTCCCCTTCACGCACGAGGTGATCGACGATGTGGTCGCCTTCGCGGATGCGCACTTTGATGTCGCCCTTCAGCTGATAAAAGTACTCTTCCGAATCGACAAGATGAAAATCGTTCCGCGCGTTGGGGCCCTTGATGACCATCACGAAAAAGTCGCGCCCATCATATAAATAACGGTTGCTCACCGGGGGCTTGAACTTTTCTCGGTTCTCTTCGATCCACTTGTTCAGATCGATTGGTGGTTGCACGGCGGGCGCAGCGCGAGTCTCTGACGACGGTTGTGTATGATCAGTAAGAGTAGCGATGACGGAGCGTATTTCTTACCGCGCAGCGCGTCAAACCAATCGACGCTTGGGAGGGACGGGCTCTGTCCCGTCCATAGAATAAGTGGGACGACACGGAGATCGTCCCTCCACACAAGATCGACATTTACATTTCGGTTGAACCGCTAGACGGTCGCACCTACTATCCGCCCCTCAATGAAGCTCCGCCGTTTGATTCAACTTTTGAGTGGTGCGGCAATCATCATCTTCCTTTGCAGCTGCGAAGAATTGGAAAC
>CATPCN010000139.1 GCA_955652855.1 uncultured Chthoniobacterales bacterium
AACTGCGCGGCCCGACAACGTGGACCGCGTGATTGTTGTGATGTCCGGTTTTCGCATTTCACACGTTTGGCATGGCGCAATAGCCGCAGCCGGCACGTCAGCAACCTGGACCAACATCAGTGGAACCGGTACCGGAACTTTGCCGGATATTCCCGTGAACGCTCTGGCCATCGATCCTGCGGCACCGGATACTTATTACATTGCCACCGACGTTGCCGTCTATCGAACGATTAATGCCGGGGCAAGCTGGACGCAGTTCAGCGAGGGATTGCCCAACTGCGCCGTGTTTGACCTGCGTTTGCACAATCCCACCCGGCTCCTACGAGCGGGCACGCATGGCCGTGGGATGTGGGAGCGCAAGCTCGATGTCACATCGATGCCGGACGTAGACCTATTTTTCCGCGATCACCTCATGGCGACTGGACGCCAGGTCCCGACCTCGTCGGTCATCGCCGACTTTGAAGATCCGCTGCAGTACGTGTCGTTAGGCGATCAATTGTGGTGGTGGCAGTGCGCCGACATTAAGGTAGATGCGCTCGAAGGCTCGACGCCTTCTTATCAAATGCCGGTGGCCACGGTTGACTACCTCGCGTTTGAAAACAAGCTCCAGCATCGCAACGCGCAGCGTGGAAAGACCAATCGGGTGTACGTGCAGGTTCATAACCGAGGTTTTGCGGCCGGCGCGAATGTAACCGTCAAAGTCCTCTACGCGGGCGCCTCCGCCGGATTGCCTCCTTTGCCCGCGGATTTCTGGACCGTCTTCCCGAATGATTCAAGTAACACGACCTATTGGAAACCGATTGGCACGGCGAAAGCCATCCCCTCATTGTCACCTACTGAGCCCACGGTTTTGGAGTGGGACTGGAACACACCGATGACGGCGGCGGACCATACTTGCTTGCTAGTGGTTATGGATAGCCCAGCCAATCCGATTCCGGCCGGTAACAAGCTTTTCGACATCGGAACTCTGGTTTCTAACGAAAAACGCGTCGGCTTAAAAAATCTGCATGTCGTGAATGCGCCTCCGGGCACCAGCACTGGATTGACTCTCGGGTTTTACGGCATCTCTGAGAAAGCTCAAACCATTAAGGTTCTCCCCAGTAAGCTGGGTGGCTGGAGCCTCGGACTGATGTTCCCTAAGCAGAGCAGCCGCTCCGCTGTCGTGCAGACGCATGAAGGTTGGACCTTAAGGAAACCGGTTGACGCGATCCTCAAGAAGTTAAAACAACGGCTTGGTTCCGATCTGGAGAAATATGACACCTCCGTTATATACATGCTGACAAACGGCGAGAAAGGCGGCCAGCTGGTGGGCATCAAGACTCCTAAGGCAGGGCTCAACGCACTTCTGGTTCTGGGCTCTCCAGCGCGCGCCAAAGGAGTTCCGACTTTTACTATAGTCCAAGAGGAGGACGGTCGAGTCGTGGGTGGTAACACGTTTGTGCTGCGTGCACGGAAACAGACGTAGCTCCCGGAACATGTGATGAATGTTGCGCGTCCGTCTCTGCTTGAAGCCGCGGGTCGGCGCACAAAATGTTGAATTTCTATTTGTTCCTTGCCGCGTTCGGGACAGTTTTCTTCACACACCGGTAACTGGCAATGAACTATTGCGAAACATAAGTCCGGAAGACGATTATTACCCGGACGCCTAACCACGAATGAACACGAATGTAAACGAAGGGGGAGAAAACTTGCCCGAATCACGCGAGTAGGCTAGCTCCCATGATCATTTGCCTTTGAAGTTCGGATGAGATTGATTGTTCAGCCAATATACGAATCCAGTTCGGATCTTGTCACAACTCGGCGTCACGGAATGAAACGTCGGATCGGCATCAAGATCACACAAGAAGAGCCGATTATAGGCAGGGACAATTTGATCTACGAGAATCATGTCACGAGACTGATGGGACCAATGGCTTGGCCAGCCGCCTCCTGGCGTGTTCGTCTTCAGTCTTTGATTTTCATTTAAGAAATCAAGACGCTGATCCGACCTGATGTTGTCAAAAATCGTTGATTTGTCGTAAGACGCTTCATCAGGACGCCATAATTGCAGCAAACCGCCGTCAGAAGCTTTCCAGTTCTTGTTAAAGTACATGATGGCGACAATGGAACGCCATACTGAATCGCTATGAATCCAGAAGCCAGTAGCATGAGGTTTGTGCCACCTGAGTTTCAACTCAACACTGGTCCTGGGTGGTTTTAGACGATTCAATAAATAACAGAAGTACTCTTTGACTTCTTCAGCGAAATAAAACTCAGCACCGACGTCATTACCATCCGCCCACTTGACGGCTCCGTCATATGGCAAAATCACCATATCATCCCCGGTCCTGTCAGCGGCCTCATTAAATTTCAACGTTGCATGGTGAGCTATTATGGCGTCCATACGTTCAGGGAGAAAGAAATTATCAAGCACGCAGTATTTCATCGTCGGCTTGGCTTTTACTGATTCACGAACATCAGCGATGCCTTCAGGCGTCAAGTAATTCGAATTTATCCACTTGCTAAGTTCCATTATCGTTCCTTCTTCTTGTCCCAGAATGACATGTGCGTCGGCTCTGGAGTGCCGTCTGGATGTAAGCCACGAAAATAATCCATATCCTTCTTGTAATCCGATCTAGCTCTCTTTTCATCCCAGTCTTTGGTTTCCACCGGAAACCTCTCTACTCTCTTTATATCATGAAGCCCGGCTTCTGCACGGTACACGCACAATTGCGCCACCGGATCGCCACGCTGCACTATGAATTCGCCCGCTCTAGTCAACAGACATACGAGTCCAAATCTCGCTCTGCTCCACCATGCCGCGAACGATTAGCACCGATACCTCAACATTCAGACTGCAAGTGGTCGCCCCCTCTTTCTGAACAAATTGAAGAGTTCAAACTTGCATAGCTTTTGCTGAATTCATTGTAAACCAGACTGGCAGAGAGTATCGTTTTCCACAGAGAACCTTCGGGACTGCATGCACAAATTTATGATTACTAGGAAACGCAACCAATAAACCGGGCTTCGGCGTTATAACTACATCACGTTCCGGAAAAACCAATTCACCTCCTGTGA
>CATPCN010000140.1 GCA_955652855.1 uncultured Chthoniobacterales bacterium
GCCACCATGGACGGCGGGAAGACCGCTGAGGGCAAGCTGGTACGGCCGGGCTCCGCCAACGGACCCGGACGAGTGGTGATGAAGAACCTGCGCTACTGGGGCGCGCCGCGCAACGACGGCTTCATCATGATGCCGAACGAAGTGGAAGCTTATCGCGCGGGCGACAAGCCATTCGAGTTCAAGGGCACGAACGGTTTCATGATCACGCTCGACATCAATTCGAAGGACGTCGCGGCGAAAGATAGCGAAGCCAAAATGTAACGGCGATGTTCGCCTAACGAAAAGATTGTCGATCTAAAATCGCCGCGACGAAACTCGCGGCGATTTCTTTTTCGCTCGATTTAAGGCTGGAACGTGACGGGCACTGTTACGCTCCATTCCCGCCCGGGCGCCGCCTTCCACTCCCGCAACTTCGTGACAGCTGCTGTGTCGAGAATTTGGTTACCGGTCGATTGAACGATCTCGACATTTTTTGCGGCACCGCCCATGTCGAAGCTCACTCGAAAACGCCCCGAGCCTCTGATCGGCGTCTTTGAGCGCTTCGCTTCGCTCGGATAATACGGCGGAGGATTGTAAACGAGCTGCGCTTTAGCTTTGGGCTTGGGCGAAATGTTTTCCGCCACGGTTGGCCAGCCCGGAGTCGCATTTGCTGCGGCCTGTGTTTTTAATAGATCCATCGTGCTCGCCGGCCGCACCGCGCCCGTTTCCGCTTTTTCATCGGTCGCGCTCACAATTCCGACGACTTCGCCCCGTCCATCGACAAGTGGCCAACCACGAAATTGTTTTGGGACTGCCGGCGTCACGTCCAGCCAATCACCCGCTGCATCGGTTTTTTTCTCGAAGATTGTTTCCTCGACAAGCGTTCCCTGCCCGGCCGCGAGCGGACTCCCAATCAGCGTCGCGCGTGAGCCGATTTCGGCCGCGTTCTTGCTCAACGCGAGAAAAGGCACCGCCTTATTTACGTCGGCTTTGAGCACCGCAAGATCGACATTCGGCGCGTCGGCGAGAATGCCGGAGATATTGTAAATCGCGCCATCCGCAGCTTTCGCCACCGCGTTGATGGCGCCATCGGCCACGTGTCGGTTCGTGATGATCTTGCCATCATCGGAAACGAAAAAACCGGTGCCAGTCGTGATCCGCTTTCCGGCCGGATCGAAGACCGTGATCAGAACGATGGCCGGCCGAATGTTCTGCGCGACTTTCGCAAAGTCGCTCGTTGGATTGGCAGGACCTTCTCCCGGCGGAGGTGGGTTTTCCGATTGAGCGGTCGCAATATTCTTGTCGACGGATTTGTTCGGGTCGATCTGCGCGGAGGATCTTCGCTTGCAACCCGCGATCGCGAGAACAAACAGGCAAACCGCGCAGCCCAGTCGGACAAGGAAATTTTTCATTTGTCGCTCATTCAAGAGAACCGCAGAGCGCACGAAGAACAAGATCAAAAAACGCTCGTTAGCCGGCAAGCGCGCCGCGACCACGGCGCATCATCGATACTTGCACCACGATGCCGAAAACGGTAAGCGCCATGAGTAGAATCGTGCTGCCCGTTGCCGGAAGTGGCACCGCGCTCTGGATCAAATGCGCGCCTTCCACCGACGAAAAGAAAATCAGCGCCCAATCAAATAAGGCGAGCAGAAGAATCGCGCCAAGAATTCCGCCGACGAGAAACGTGATCAAATCGTAGTGCGCGTAATTCAAAAAAAATGCCGCAACGATTGCGATCGCAAGTCTGCCGCCGACAAGAAAGCCGACCACGCCGATCGCAATTTTTTGCAGGAACAACGCGAAGAGCGCGCCGATAAATCCGAGCACGAGCGCAAGCGTCAGCGCCAACATTGGCGACGGTTGAGACAACAAATGCGGCGCGATCTCAACGCCCACCGCGAATCCGACCGCCGCGACAAACAGCCAAAATAATTTTCGTCCGAAAAACAAAATCACCGCACCGATGAGGGCGCTGATTATCGGGACCGGCAATTTCAGTGCTTCCGCTGCGAGTACCATGAGGACAAGTCTCGATGTAGGAGACGCTCCAGCTCTTTTATGTCGAAGTAAAACATGTCGATCAATTCCGCCTGTAATTTTATGTCGATCTTTTCGTCGTAGTCGTGTTCGAACACGTTCGCGGCCGGAGGAACTGTCGAGCCATCCACCTGGAGAAACTCAAATACGCGGCCCAGCGTTTTCGCGTGATCGGTTCGCAGCTCTTCATTTAAGAGAACGAGGCAATTGTCTTCGCCGAAAATATTGAAGAGCCGCCGCACCTGCGCAGCGTAAAACCCTCTGTCGATGTAGGAAAATACTCGATGCTGCAATGGAAGCGCTTCGCGGCATCGCGCCGGTTCCTGTCTCACCGCGTCTCGAAAACAAAGACCATCAGCCTTCCGTTTCATCTCCATGTTCCAGTGCGAAAATGCACGCTCCACCGGATTCCGCAGCACGAGAATCCATTTCATCTTCGGATTGTAACTAAAGATCCGCGCCGGCACCGCGTTCCAATACATGTAAATCGGCGTTGCCTCACCGATAACGCGGTGCTGTTTCTCCGGCCGAAAGTTCGCGTGATACTTTTTGTAATTTGGTCGTCCGCGAAAATTTTCTTCCTTGTCGAAGTAATGCAGCTCCTTCTTCGTCTCCGGCACGCAAATCTGCGGATGCTGCCGCAAAAACGAATCCAGCGCCGACGTCCCCCCCTTTTGCGCCCCCCCAATAACGAAATCCACACGCATTACAGAATTCCCAATGCCCGGCCAGGCGTTAGGCACCATGGCTTATTTCAACCACTCGTCCGTCTCGCTGGAGGATAACGATGTGAAACGTGCCGCCAGCGAAGCCTCGCGGCAAGGAACCTTCGACGGTCCATTTGCCGTTCTGCAATTTCGTTCGATAGGGTTGCTCTGCTCGAATGATCTTCTCGCCATAGATTGGAAAGAGTATCGCTTCCGCTACCCGAATGGCCGTCTGCTCGTTCGGAACGAGGCCGCCGTGACGATCAAAGAGCTTCGGAATATTCTGAGCTGTGGCAGCGTCGACGCATGCGAAGATCGCAAGCATGATTAAAGTCGGACACCTTTTCATTGCTTTAAAGTCTACGAGGTTATGTGCTCGGAAGTTTTAAAAGTTTTTCGGCGGCGCGATCGAAACGCGCGAGCACGCGATCTTTGCCCATGACTTCGAGCATGTGATACAGGCTCGGACCGACGGTGCGGCCGCTGACCGCGACGCGCGCGGGATGAACGAGATCACCGGTTTTGCAGCCGAGTTTTTGCGCGAGCGTTTTCAAAGTCGATTCGATTTGCGCAAGATTCCAATTGTCGATCTTTGGGAATTCGTCACGCAGCGCCTGCAATCGCTGCGCCGCTTCCGGTTTCGAGAATACTTTTTCCATCGCGGCTGGATCGAACTCGTAATTTTCCGTGAAAAAATATGCCGTCCATTCCGGCACATCTTTGAAGAGTTTGATTTTCTCTTTCACGATGGCGAGGACTTCGCGAAGATATTTTTGATCGGCGCGGTCGATCTTGGCTTTCTCGAGAAATGGTCGCGCCAGCTCGGTAAAACGTTCGAGCGGCATCTGCGCGATGTACTGGCCGTTCAGCCAAAAACATTTGTCGAGATCGAAGGCGGCATTGCGGCGATTGATTTTCTCAAGCTCGAAAAGCTTAACGACTTCTTCCATGTCGATCTTTTCGCGATTGTCTTTGGGCGACCAGCCGAGCAGGCAAAGATAATTGCAGACCGCTTCCGGCGCGTAACCTTGCTCGATGTAAGTCGCGACGCGCGCGCCTTCGTCTCGCTTGCTCATCTTCGAGCCGTCGTGATTTAAGATGAGCGGAATGTGCGCGAAGCGTGGCGGCGTGGCGCCGAGCGCTTTGTAAAGCTCGATGTGCTTCGGCGTGTTCGAGAGATGATCTTCGCCGCGAATGACGTGCGAAATTTTCATCTCGATGTCGTCCACCACATTCACGAAATGAAAAATCCACGATCCATCCGGCCGGCGGATTGTCATGTCCGGATGCGTACCGGGATTGGTGAGATCGAAATCGATTTTGCCGCAAACGAGATCGTCGACCACGACGTGTTCCCGTGGCGAACGAAAACGCAACGCGCCTTGATCTTCGAAAATATGACCGGCATCCTGAAGCTTTTTCAAATGACGCTCATAAATTTCGGTGCGCTCACTTTGAAAATACGGACCGAAATCTCCGCCGATGTGCGGACCTTCGTCCCAATTTAGATCGAGCCACTGTAGCCCCTCGTAAATTGCGGCGGCCGCTTCTTCCGTATTACGCGCCTTGTCCGTGTCCTCGACGCGCAAAATAAATTTGCCGACGTGATGTCGCGCGAAAAGCCAGTTAAAAAGCGCGGTGCGCGCGCCGCCGATGTGAAGGTAACCGGTGGGCGACGGAGCGAAGCGAACGCGAAGGTCGGAATTCATTTCAAAAACAACTTAGCCACGGATGAACACAGATAAACACGGATTCTGTAGGGGAAGCAGGCCGAATCATTCGATGAAAATTTTTCCCGCGCGGCGGCGAACATGTCGATCTTGCGGGAGATTTGTTTTCGCGACGCGATTCGTCAGGTCGAGCAGCGCGCGGACACGCTCGATCAAGTCGAAGCTCACATCAGAAACATCGCTGGCGCGCAACCAACCATGCAACGTGCGGCGCTGAATCGCGAGCGGGAGCGCGCGCATTTCTTTCACGCCAAGTTTTGAGAGCCGGGCGAGTTCGGGCGGAAGCAATGTTTCGAAGAAATTTTCTTCCTCAGCAGCGATCGTCGCCGCGCGCCAAATGCTCGCCCTTACATTTCGGCCAAGCTGCTTCTCGATGTACGGGATGATGCGGTGCCGAATGCGATTGCGCAGTGGCGCGATGTTTCTGTTGGTTGCGTCTTCGCGAAATGGCAGGCGATGGGCGCGCACATATTGATCGATCTGCTCGCGCCAAACGCCGAGCAACGGCCGCGCGATTTGTAATTTCACATTGTCGATCTTGCGGACGGAGAGGGCGCGCATCGCGCTTAGCCCGCTCGTTCCTGCGCCGCGGAAAAGATTAATCAAAAAAGTTTCGACGAGATCATCGGCGTGATGTGCGAGAAAAATCGTGCGACAACGCCGGCGACGCGCGACTTTCGCAAAGAATTCGTAGCGCGCAGTGCGCGCCGCCGTTTCGATCGACATTTTTTTCTTTGCAGCGAGCGCACGAACATTTGTCGAGTCGAGGACAAGATCGACATGATATTTTGCCGCGCACTTCTCGACGAAGCACGCATCGGCGCGGCTTGATCGGCCGCGTAATTGATGATCGAGGTGGCAAACGATCAATTTTTTATAACCACGATCGACAAGCCAGTGCAGCAGCGCGACGGAATCGCGTCCGCCGGATACGGCGATGAGATAGCGGCGCGATAGTGAGAAACTTCGCAGTGTCTGCGAATTGAATTCAACCGCGCGCTTGCTCATCCGTTCAGCAGGACATCGGAGCGCGATGACGTCAAGTTCATCACGGTCGCCAGAGAAATAGAGTGAGATTCGTCGACTTCGCTCAGAATCACAGACTGTGGGAGAATTTGACAATGAATGAACGTTCATTCATCTTCTCATCCTCATGACCCAAGCCCAGATAGATGCCGGTGCAGATCGGCGTGCGCAGATTCTCGAAGCAGCCATGATTTGCTTCGCCAAGCGCGGTTTCCATCAAACGAGCATGCACGACATCAGCGCCGAAGCCGGCATCAGCGTGGGATTGATCTATCGCTATTTCGAAAACAAAGAGGCGGTCATTTCGGCGATGGCGGATCGACACAAAAAGGAGATCCAGGAAATGCTGGAACGTGCGCGTCAGGCGCCGACGTTGCTCGAGTCGCTCGAAATTTTGTTTACGGCGCATTGCTGCGAAGGCGAGCCGCAAATCATTTCCGCTTTCGTGGTCGATCTTTACGCGGAGGCTTCGCGCAATCCGCAGATTGCCGATTTGGTGCGCGATGTTCTGCACACGTCGATGGCGGGCGTGACCGATTTGATCGCGCGTTCGCCGGAAGCGGGACGCGCCGCGCACGGTCTCACCCCAGACGAACTTTCGGAATTAATTTTTGCCGTCGCCCGCGGAATGTTGATGCGGGATGTTTTGCAACCGCAAGAGATGACCGCCGCGGAAAGGCGCACGCGTCAACTGGAAGTCACGCGAAGACTGTGGCGCTCGTTGTTCAAAACCGAAACCGAATCAGCTTATGCATGACGTAGCTAAACCTGAGGTTGCGAGCCTGGAGAAGAAATCGATGCGAAAAAAAGTTCGGCGCGCGACCTACATTGTCGCTGGGCTTGCGCTGCTTCTCGTCCTGATCAAGGCCTCGCAGATTTTCACGATGGTCTTGGCCAAACCGCCGATGCCCCTGGAAACGGTGACGAGTGCGGTGGTGAAGGAAGAAGATTGGGCGCCGCTGCTTTCCTCAGTCGGTTCCATTTCGCCGGTGCAAGGTGCGATGATCAGCACGGAACTTCCCGGCACGGTGGCTCAAGTCGCGTTCGATTCCGGCGCGACGGTGAGGAAGGGTGACTTGCTCGTTCATCTGGACACTTCGGCGGAGGAAGCGCAGCTGCGTTCCGCCGACGCCGACACTGAGTTAGCGCGCGCCGATCTGGAACGCACGCGCGATTTGGCAGCGCGGAAAGTTGTTTCAAAAGCCGAACTGGATGCGGCGGAAGGCAAATTCAAACAGAAGAGCGCCACAACCGACAACATGCGCGCGCTGATTGAGAAAAAAACCATTCGCGCTCCGTTCGATGGTGCGGCCGGCATTCGCGTGGTCAACGTCGGCCAAATGATTAACGCAGGCCAACAGGTCGTGCCGCTAACGTCGCTCGACCCGGTTTTCGTCGACTTTGCCTTGCCGCAACAGCGACTCGCGGAATTATCTCCAGGTCTCGAGGTGCATGTGACGACGGATGTCGTTCCCGGCCGCGTGTTCGTTGGAAAGCTGACCGCGATCAACTCGATGGTGGACGTGGTAACACGCAATGTGTCTGTGCAAGCGACGCTGGAAAATGCAGACCACATGTTGCGGCCGGGAATGTTCGCGAAGATCGACGTCGTTCTTCCGCAAAAACAGCGGACGCTCGCCATTCCCGGGAGCGCAGTCTCGTACGCGCCCTACGGCGATTCGGTTTTTGTGATTGAAAAAAAGAAGGACGCGAAGACCGGCAAAGAATCGCAAGTCATCCGGCAGCAATTTGTGCGCATTGGCGAAGCGCGCGGCGATTTTGTTTCTGTCACGAGTGGATTGAAAGCGGGCGAGACGATTGTCGGCACCGGCGTTTTTAAATTGCGCAACGGCATGGCAGTGA
>CATPCN010000141.1 GCA_955652855.1 uncultured Chthoniobacterales bacterium
GAAAGCAGGAAAGAAAAGTTAACCGCGGATTACGCGGATTAACACGGATACAGATTTCTGGAAACCTGCGTCCATCCGCGTAATCCGCGGTTAACTTTTCTTTCCTGCTTTCCTGCGTTCCTGATTTATTCGTATTTTCTGAGCAATGAATCACAGCTCGAGACATCGCTTTCAGCGCAAAAGGGCTGGAGGCGTTAAGGTCGTTCCGTACGTCGTGACGACGACGCGTCGGCCGCCCGGGCCCAAGCCGCTTATGGTGCCAACGCGCTGGGTGAAGTTCATCAGCGCGATTTTTTTGCTGCCGTCGTGCGCGATTCTCTCGCAAACATTTTTCACCGTCTTCGCGCGCGCCGCGGTTGCGCAACGGCTTTGGGCCGGCGCCGAATTCTGGTTCTTCTCGTTAGGTGCAGTCTTGTGGTTGATCGCATTTTTCGGATTGCCGCGGCCCGTGCTCGTTTACGTTTTCGGTCACGAACTGACGCACGCGCTTTGGGTGCTTTTAATGGGCGGACGCGTCAGCCGTTTTCGCGTCGGCGGCGAAGGCGGACACATCATGACCACGCGCAGTAATTTCTGGATCGCGCTCGCGCCGTATTTTTTTCCGCTCTACAGCATTCTCTCGATCGCGGGATACGGCCTGCTCAGCTTGTTCTTTAACGTGCAACCGTACGGGCGGCTGCTTTACGGCATCATCGGCGTGACCTGGGCGTTCCATTTCACGTTCACGTGCTGGATGATTCCGAAAAATCAGTCGGACCTGCGCGATCAGGGCACTTTCTTTTCGCTCGTCGTGATCTATTTAATGAACCTGCTGTTGCTCTGCGCCATGTTGATCCTGGCATCGCCGCGAATCACGTTCGCAAGTTTCGGCGTCGATCTCGCGACCAACATCGCGAACTTCTCGCATTGGATTTTCTATTTAGTGGATCAGTTCAATCGAGGCGCAGCATCATCCTTGACGTTGGTGATCACCGCGAACGGCAAGATCGACATTGCCTCCGCGACGTTTAATCGCTGGCCGTCCATCTTGGGATCGCGTCCGGTGAAGATTTCCCGCGCGTTTTGGAAGGAAAGATTTTCCGGAAGATCGACGATCGTGTCCTTCCAGCGTTCGCCCAACGGTGGAAAACCAATTCGCGACGACAACCGCGTCGTCACCGCGATGATCCATTTGCCTTCGTGCTCGCGCGCGAACGCGACACAACAATCGGCGAAGCTTCCGCTCGTCCGCAGCGGCAAATAATTTCCGCCCTGGAAAAGATCGACATGCTCGCGCCGAAAGCTCAGCGCGCGTTGCGTCAGGAACATTTTAATTCGGCCGTCCGGCCAGCATTGCATCAATTCTTCCGGCTTCGCATTTTGCAGCGTCTTGAGCATCGCGCGGCGACGCGCGTAATCGACTGGTCGTCGATTGTCCGGATCAACCAGGGCGAAATCCCAAATCTCGCTGCCCTGATAAATGTCAGGCACACCAGGGCTCGTCATCTTCAGTAAGACTTGTGAGAGCGAATTGACCGCACCAAGCCGCGCGGTCTCTTCCGCGACCGGCAGAAAGATCGACATAAATTTGTTGCGCGGCGACGGATCGAGAATTTTCGCGACGAAATCCTGCATGGCGCCGTCCCATGGCTCGTTAGGTTGGATCCAACTGGTGTTCAGCTTCGCTTCCTTAAGCGCTTTCGCCATGTAAGCCTGGATGCGTTCGATGTACCGCGGCGTCGCAATCTTTTCCGGAGCGCCTAACGAGTCGACCGGCCACGTTCCGAGGAGCGTTTGATAAAGCAGATATTCTTCGTTCGCGTCCGGCGCTTCGATTTCGTCGATCTTTTGCTTCGCTTTTCGATTCGCCGCGCGCCAACGCTGCAACGATCGACGCCACAGATCTGGCACTTCCGAAATCGCGGCGATGCGCGCACGAGCATCTTCGCTTCGTTTGGTGTCGTGGGTGGACGTCGCGAGCAACGTCGCCGGCCAATCGCGCTGCCGTTCGGCGTTGCGCTCATGAAAATCGGTCACGCTGATTCCGAATTGCTGCGGCTCGCCGCCGACTTCGTTCAGCGCGACCAACCGATTGTAAATGTAAAAAACAGTGTCCTCGAGTCCCTTCGCCATGATCGGGCCGGTGCACTGTTGAAACTTGAGCACGAGCTCCGTGTGCGCCGCGCGCGCTTCTTCATCGAGATTCTCCGGGAATCGCAGCAACAGAATGTCGCGCAGAAAATTGAAAACGGACTCTTCGATCGCCTGATTTCGGCGCTTCGCCGTCGAAACGGCGCGCTCAACGACTTGTCGATCTTCGTCGCTCACCGGTCGATTCGGCGTGATGTAGGTCCGATAAACTGGAAAGCAGGCGATGGTTTCCCGCACCGCGCGCGTGAGCGCATCGAGCGTGAAATCGCGATACCAACGATTTCTTTCCGAGAGCCGGTCAAAAAGATTACCGAGAACGTTCACGTCATTCGCAAGCGCCAGCCGCATGACGAGTCGCTTCTTCGCGTAAACCAGATGTCCAAAATGCATCGAGTGACCGATGAACCGGTGAAACGTTTTCGTGATCGCAGTCTCTGCCGAGTTGTCCACAAGCACACCGATGGCTTGATTGGCGAATTCGTAGCCGGTCGTGCCGTGGACGGGCCAATCTTTGCGGAGTTTTTCCGGTCCGGTTAAAATTTTCTCGAGGATCAAATAAATGGCGAGACCGTCCGGCGGCAGCGCAACGCCAAGCGCTTCGGCGCAGCAGCGCTGCAATTTTTCGAAATACTCGTTAGGCAAATAAAGACCGTCCGGATGATCGATGCGCAATCCAGTGACCGCACCGACGCGGACAAGATCGAGAAGAAGTTGGTGGGTCGCGTCAAACACCTCCGGCAACTCCATGCGAATGGCCGCGAGATCGTTCACATCGAAGAATCGGCGGTAATTGATTTCCTCCGCCGCGGTCCGCCAGAAAGCGAGGCGATACGATTGCGCGTTCAGCAAATCATCGAGCGCATCAAAGCTGCGCGAATCTCCGGGCGTGCCGTTAATTTTTGCGAGCACCTTCTCGATCGCTTCTTTCACTTGCGGCGCTTCCTGGCAACGCCGTTCCAGCCGCCGCTTGATAATTTCTTTTTCTCGCGCGCGCTCCGCGATGCGTTCCGGATCGGTTTCGGTCCGGCGCGGGAGATATTCCAGTGCAGTCAGGATACTCTGCATCTCGCCGTAAAAATCTTCGTCCTTAAATGCCGCCAGATATTCCAGCACAATTTCGACAACGTGCCGGTAAGTGCCGGGCGCGATTGGAAGCACTCGGTCGAAGTAGCTCAGATAAAACGCGCCGTCGTCGTAATGCAGTTTCAATTCGCCGCGTTCGAGCACGCGGCCGTATTGATCGCCCAGAATGGGCAGCAGGACTTTCCCCTGCAGACCCGCTTTCACCGGGTTCCATTCAATGTCGAAGTAAGGCGCGTACATGGAGCTCGGCCCGTTCTCCAGCACATCCATCCACCATTGATTGAGCGACTCGCCCACGCCCATGTGGTTCGGCACAAAATCGAGCAACTGTCCCATCTCGTGCGCGCGCAATTGCCCGATCCAGGCGTGGTATTCCTCGCGCGATCCGATCGCCGCATTTAATTTGTTGTGATCGGTAATGTCGTAACCGTGCATGCTCTCGGGTCGCGCTTGGAAATAAGGCGACGCATAACAATCGGTGATGCCGAGCGCGTACAGATAGGGGACGAGTTCGCGTGCGTGCGCAAAAGTGAACTGTCGATTGAATTGCAATCGATAAGTCGAACTCGGAACGCGCGGATGTTGCTGCTGCTTTGTCATGTCGAGCGGCCAAATTGCCGATCCTCCAAATGATCGTGCGGCGATCAGCTAGCAAACTCACGCAAAATGTCATCCCGAGCGAATGCGAGGGACCCCACACAAGCTAACGACGCTTTCTTTTACTGATGTGTGATCGCTACTCCGATTGCGAGATCCTTCGCTCCGCTCAGGATGACGCGCTGATGCGCGTCACATCTTCTCCGGCACTTTGATTCCGAGAAGATCGAGACCGCGTTGCAAGACGCGCGCGGTCAGTTCGCAAAGCGTCAGGCGCGAGCTGCGCGCGGGTTCATCCGCCTTCAGCACCTGGCACGCTTCGTAAAATGCGTGAAAGCTGTTCGCCAATTCAAAAAGATAATTGGCAAGAACGTTCGGGCGAAAATCATTCAAGATTGTCGGAACGATCTCAGCGAACTGGCACAGACGTTTTGCCAGATTTCTTTCCGCCGAATCATTTATGTCGATCTTATCAGCGACCATCGGCTTCTCGCCGGCTTTCCGAAAGATCGACTGAATGCGCACGTAAGCGTTCTGTAAATAAGGCGCGGTGTTCCCTTGCAACGCTAACATTCGGTCCCAGGAAAAAACGTAATCCGTCATCCGATACTGCGAGAGATCGGCGTATTTGACCGCGCCGATGCCGATCGTTTTCGCTATGTCGATCTTGTCCGCGTCGCTTAATTCCGGGTTTTTTCCCTCAACAATCTTGCGCGCGCGCCCCACCGCTTCGTCGAGGACTTCGCGCAACGGCACGTTTTCGCCGCTGCGCGTTTTCATGAGCTTGCGGTCCTCGCCGAGAATGTTGCCATTCGTGATGTGACGAAAATCCGCTTTGTAACCTTCGCGACGCGCGATCTCGAAGATTTCTTTGAAATGCAAAATCTGCGGCGCACCGGTCACAATCCAGACCGTGTCCGCTTTCAGATCGTTGATGCGATAATCAACCGTCGCGATGTCGGTCGTCGCGTAATTGAAGCCGCCATCGCGTTTGCGAATGATGCACGGCTTGTCGGCAAGCTCTGGGATGTCGCGAAAGAAAACGCAGACCGCGCCTTCGCTCATCTCTGCGATGCCTGATTTGAGCAAGCGCTCGACCACGCCGGGCAGTCGATCGTTGTAAAAACTTTCGCCGCGCTGGATGTCGTAATGAATGTCGAGAATTTCGTAAGCGCGCTCTAATTCCCGCATCGACAAATCGACGCACTGTTTCCAGATCGAAAAATTCTCCGGTTCACCCGCTTGCAGCTTCACTAACTCCTGCCGGCAAGCTTCGCGCACCGCTGGATCGGCGGTCGATTTTTCGTTCGTCTCTTTATAAATGCGGACGAGCTCGGCGATCGGGTCGCGCTCGAGTGATTGTCG
Organism: uncultured Chthoniobacterales bacterium; assembly: GCA_955652855.1. The sequence continues at coordinate 5,176 of CATPCN010000141.1, forward strand.
ATCCAAAAAGTTTTTCCAGCCGTAAATCACCATGCCGAACTGCGTGCCCCAATCGCCGATGTGATTGTCGCGAATGACGTCGTGGCCGAGAAACGATGCGATCCGCGCAAGCGCGTCACCCAGCACGGTGCTGCGGATGTGACCCACGTGCATTGGCTTCGCCACGTTCGGTGAACCGAAATCGATCACGATTTTTTTTTTCGATGTTGTCTTGGCAACACCTAATCGCTCGTCCGCCGCGAGCTCTTTTATTTTCGAGATAATTGCATTTGTTCGCAGCGTGAAATTAATGAAGCCTGCCCCTTCCACTTTCGGCGGCGCGCACAATTCCGAAACATCGAGATGCGCAAAAATCTTTTCGGCAACGCTTCTCGGATTTTCACCTAGCGCTTTCGCCAGCACGAGCGACGCGTTCGTTTGGTAATCGCCGAAACGCGGATCGGCCGTCGCCGTGACTTCGCCGACGTTGGCAAAACCGGCGCTGGCGAGCGCGTCAGATAGTTTTCGCCCGAGGAGCGACTGAAACGTTTCCATCGCCCTTACTATTGCGGGCGGTCACGAAAGATCGACAGAATTTCCTCGGCCGATTTCGCGCTGGCCAGACTTTCGCGCACGCTGCGGTCATTCAAAAATTTCGCGATGGAAGCAAGCGTGCGCAGGTGCGTTTGAAATTGATTTTTGGGGACGACGAAAAGCACAACGAACTTCACCGGCGCATTATCGAGCGCATCGAAATCGATTCCCGACGACGACCGCCCGAACGCAGCCACCACATCTTCAATTCGATCCGAAGAACAGTGCGGAATGGCGATGCCAAATCCAATGCCAGTGCTCATCGTTTCCTCGCGTTGTTTGAGCGACGCGAGGATGCTGTCGCGATCCTCGGCTTTCATTTTGCCCAGGCTAACGAGCAGATCGATCAGCTCCACGATCGCTGCCCAACGCTCGGTCGCTTTCATCTCAGGGATGATTTGCTCGGCGGATAATAAGCTGGCCAACGACATGCAAATTCCCGGTGGGAGCGCAAGCTTAGCGGGGGCGATTAAGTTGACAAGTGTGATTTGACCGCGAGCGCTCGCAATTTATTCGCGCACTTTATAATTGAGCGGCCGCGAGAGCAGCCACCGTACGCCGAACATGTCGATGGTGGCGCGAAGCGCGCGATTCCCGAGACCATATTTGCTCTGACCGAATCGGCGGGCGCGATGATTGACCGGAACTTCGACAAGGCGAAAGCCGGCGCCTTTGACGAGCGCCGGAATAAAACGATGCATGCCCTTGAACGGAATGAGCGCGACCACACATTCGCGCCGCATCGCTTTTAAAGTGCAGCCGGTGTCGCGCACGCCGTCTTTCGTGAAACGGCTGCGCACGAAGTTCGCGATGCGACTCGTTAGGCGTTTCACCATCGTGTCTTTGCGCTGCGCGCGATAACCGCAAACGAGATCGGCCCCGCGCTCGATTTCCGCGAGCAATTTCGGAATGTCAGCCGGATCATTTTGCAAATCGCCGTCGATCAAAACGATCGTGGCGCCGCGCGCCGCGTGCACTCCGGCATACAACGCCGCGCTTTGTCCCCTGTTCTTTTCGAAACGCAAAACACGAACCCGCGAAGAATTGTCGATCTTATCGACCGTGCGATCGATTGAACCGTCATTGACGAAAATGATTTCGTAATCGCGGCCGGCGAGCGCATTCACCAGCTCCGATTGCAAGATCGACATATTTTCTTCTTCGTTGAAAACCGGCACGACCACTGAAACTGCCGGCGTGTTCATCATTTCATTCATAACGGTAGCGGCCGATAACTGCGGCAAAGAAAAACCTGCCACGTGCGCAACGGTTTTCCGTAGCGAACGACCCTGATGGTTCCGACCGGTTCAGTCGATTGAAACGCGGCCACGATGTTTCGTGGAAGGCCGCCGCGTTCGCCATCGCGGATGTAAAATGCGCTTCGCCCTTCGAACAAATTGATCCCTTTTTCCTCGGTATAAACTTCACCCTCCGGTCGCGCAGCATTCGGCGGCCTTTCCACAAATTCATCGTAACGCGGCCAAAACGAAAACTGATTCTGCAAGTCCTGCGATTCGACCAAATAAATCGGCGGATGACCCGGCCCCTCCGGACGTTTGTCGCGCAAATAAAACGAAATCTCGGAGGCGCGACCGCGTTCATCCGCGATCAGAAAAACGCGCTCGCCGATTTTTGCTTCGACATCATTGCGCAGTTTTTCCAACGCGTTCGTCGCAGATTTCCACCCGCGCATGCGATCGCTCGGATCGCTGTGCCAGAAACGAACGCCCGCGCTGCGCAACGAATCAGTATCGAGCGCCAGCGCGC
>CATPCN010000142.1 GCA_955652855.1 uncultured Chthoniobacterales bacterium
AGAATATCGGGGCGGACCCTAACGACATTATCCTGTGGCTGGACACCTATTGCCAAAAAATCCGACGAACAATGTTGCGTAAGCTGCGGTCGCTTACATTGACGCCCACGGTGGCGAAGATGCTCATATAAGGAGGACTGACCGCGCCCCTCCCGCTCGGCATACCAGTCACCGCAAGTAGCTACGGCGGGCAGCAACGCTGGCTCTGGGGCCACTACAGGGCGTGGCGTCTATGCGTTGACAGCACTGGACCATACCAGCGCTGCAATCAGTATCGTGCGGATCATTTTGGACTCCCACTCCCCCAGGACGCCAGCACGTTAGCACAATGCTTTACTGGCGAGAAAAACGGTAAGCTACTCGCGTTCGTCGTCGCTGACGACAGTTACTCATTCCGCGCGTATGGCCCAAGTCATCCGAAAGACAGAAGCGACCTTTTCTGGTCCGTGGCTTCTCGACAGTGCGGCGCTGGCCGCGCTCGACGAGATCATCGATGAGCAGTGGTCGCGCCTGGAGGCCCACAAGAAGCGGCAAATCGTACCGGACGCAGCGGAGGGCGGCATCCGGCGGCCTGAACAAGAACAGGAGTCCCCTTCCGGCGACGGTCGCACAATCACCCTGACGTCGTCATCGGGCAATAAAATCCGCGTGAATAGCTTTCGCGAGGCTGCGAGCGACGTACATTGTCAGGATCACGAAATAACGAAGATCGAGGTGAAGTTCTACTGCGGTGGAATCAGGGGCGATATGGTCGTCCCAATAACGCCCAACAATTCGGCGCTCTCGCTCGTCACGTTGCCCGAGGCTTCCGATGCGGCCGATGAGTTATTTGTCAGCCTCTACATGTGGGCCGAGCAATACAAGCCGGACTTGCTTCGGCAGATGCGTGGGTTGGTGTTTCCTCTTGTGTGGCTTCTCGCGATGGTATTGTTCGCGGTTTTTGCGGTGCTCGGATTTCTCACAGGCGCTATCTCGGAGACAAACACTTGGAACAATGAAGTTCGTGATTTGCTCGCTGGAGGTGTGAGGCGGGAGGACCAGACTAGGGTTCTTGAGCTGCTCCTTCAGAAGGCAGCGGGCCTCGATCAGTGGCGCGGGACGACCCATTGGGCGGTTTGGCTCTACGTCGTCACGCTCACTTTGGTGGTCATGGCAACGCTGTTTTCCATTACTGCGCATACCGCGTTCGAAATCGGAAAGGGCAAGGCGAGTGTCCGGCGCCAACGACGATACGATTGGTTTTTGCGGAAGGCTATCCCCACGTTCCTAATTATGGGCGTCTTGGCTTCAGTACTCGGATCCTTTGTTTTCGAATTCCTGCGGTCCAAATGAAGGAGTTGACTGAAGCCAAGGAGAGCGGCCAAGGGTTCAGCGGCAGGCATCCGAGCCACGCACCGGCTCGCTTGGATCGGGTCAGGTGAACGCAAACCGCATCGGGTAGGGTCAGGATATGTCCACGCGTCAGCAGCGCCGCCACGCGCCAAGGTGGCGAGTTTATCCGGCGTTTATCCCGAATCGACGCCGTGTTGATGGTACAGACTAACTTATTGATTCGATGGTGCTGTTGAGTGGATTCGAACCACCGATCTACTGATTACGAATCAGTTATTCAACTTTAGGCTGTTCGACTGTGGATTATCGCGCGCGATTGAACAGTGAAACAGCGCTGGCCATGATTGATCACGACGAGGGGAGCGGCCTGGCATTCAAGGATTTGATTCACAGCGCTCGTAGCAGGCATTGATGAGGTGGAAGCACAGATTGCCACGAGTTGATACCGATCGGCAGGCAACCGATTTCGTCGACCATGAGCAGGCTGTTGTGAGCAAGGAAGCGCACGCGCTTGCGCCTCGAAAGGCGTATCGCAAAGCGCTCGCCATGCGTCGACGGCGACGTCTTCCTCGAAAATTCGAAAGAACTGGGTGCGGACAGCAGCATTAGAGGTCCGCGAAATCGAAGGACGCCCGACCACGCGCCGGATTGTCGCGAGATGTGCTGCAGGAATTCGCGCGGCGAGTTTCTACCAATCGATTGAGGCGCGCGATCGGCTGGCGCATTGTGTCTTCATTTCGCCCGCCGGAGCTTGGGTGCCGTGCGCTCGATGGTGTCGCGCCGCGTCGACGCCAGGACGTGGGCGTAGTTCACCTCAAGCATGCGGAGCGACGTGCCGCAGTTTTCCGCGACGAGCGACAGCGGCATACCAGCCTCGAGCGCGCGGGAAATGTGCGCGTGGCGCAACGTGTAGAAGCTCACGCTCGCCGGGAGATCGGCCAGGGCGGCGGCGCGCTTGACCGCTTTGTGATGCCAGGAACGCGGCCAGCGCGAGCCATCAAGGCGCGGGAGTAGCGGCGCGTCGGGTGCACGACCGGACGCGCGCTGGCGCAAGAATTCGGCGCTTTCGTCGGTCAGCGATACGACGCGCTCGCCGGTCTTGCCGTCGACGTTCAACGTGTGCCGCGCCGCGTTGAGATCGCGCACGCTGGCGCTCGCGAGCTCGCCAAAGCGGGCACCGGTCAGGAATCCCGCCTCGCACAGATTCGCGAGCGCTGTGTCGAACGTCGCCGCCTTCGCGATCAGCAAGCGGACCTGC
>CATPCN010000143.1 GCA_955652855.1 uncultured Chthoniobacterales bacterium
AGTGGTAAGGACCGCGACCGCGTGCAGACCCAATGCGACAGGCGCGCCGGACTTGGTCAACGTTCGATTGGCCACGTCGAGCCGGAACGGTCCGAGGTCGTAGATCCGGGTCACGTCACTCGCTGCCAAGGAGACGCACTGCATGACGAGCATGCTGTTGGCATGGGCGGTGGCAACGCGTGAGAATGGGTCGGGAACCCTTTATAGAGAATTAAGAACTTTTTCAAGACTCCGTCGCCGAGGTGCAGGACGATTGGCGCCATAACCAATGGGACCACTTCCGGTTTCGGTCAAGAGCGCGGCGCGATGTTATTCAATTCCAGCAACGGATCTGCAAGTGCCATTCAAGGCCAGCTGCTGCGCCTGACCGCGCGCCGCGAAGTCGCGATTTACCTGCGCGACGACACGCTTTGGGTGGCGGACTTCATTGATGGTCGCGGCGAGATCGTGGACGCGAGGACTTGGTTCCGCTTCAACTGTGCTTCGGTCTCGGCTACCCATGCGCGGCATCGCATGGTCGTCGAATCCGCCATTCCGCTCTACGAGCAGCTCGAGAAGCGAATCGAAGAAATGCATCGTTCAGGCTCCGCCCCTTTCGCTCTACGAGCGGCTGGAAAAGCGAATTGAGCAGCGGCATCGTTCCGGCGACTCGCGGTTTGGGGATGCAACGGAGCGACCCACTGAGTGCAAGTAGCACGAACGCCAGCTCCGTCCGGCAGGGAGGTTGCATCATGAATCGCCGACTCTCGCGTCGCCGTCTGTCGCTCGCGCTCGGATTGGTTGCGAGTTTCGGCGCGGCTTTTCCTGCGATCGCGCTAGACGAGGCCGACGCAGCAGCGACGTCAATGAATATGGGAATCATATACGTGACGGGACCTGACTTTTTGAAGTATACAAAAGCGCACCAATGAAAAATTTCAGAGTTTTTTAATGACTTTACGGATTTACTGGCCGACGATCACGTCGCGATTTGTAATATCCCTGTTCCCTATTAGCGAAGGAGATTTCGATGCGTCGGAGCATTGTGGGATTGCTGGCCGCGGCGCTCCTGTGCGCATGGAGTGTCGCGAGCGCAAACATTATTTACAGCGTCAACCTCACGGACGGGACGGAGACAGTCTCGGGATCGATCACTACCGATGGGAACGTGGGGGCGATCACCGCCGCGGACATCGTCGCCTGGAGCCTCACCGCTTCAGGAGTGGTCGACGCTTCCATAGCGTCTACGATGCCAGGCGCCGCGGCTCCTCGATGCCTTCTAAATGGCTGCGCCCTGGTGGCCACCGCAACCGCTTTGTCTCTCGATTTGTTGACCTTCAAACAGGGCCTCGTGTTTTTCGTGTCTCTGGGCTTTAAGCACAATGAATCGATCGATTTCAATAACGGGCGGTGTCGGTGCGCAGGTCAATACCTACACGCCTTTTTCAACTCAGTCATATTTCTTCCCATTCACCAGCGCAACACCATTGATCGGCACAGTCTCGGTCCCCGAACCCGCTACGCTCGCGCTGCTAGGTCTTGGACTATTTGGAGTAGCGGTGGCGCGGCGTCGGTCGCACTGACTCCAACGCACGCACCAGAGCCCGCTTCGGCGGGCTTTTTGTTTTACGGCGTAGGGTACGTGAAGTCCAATATCGCCCCAATTAGCGTCAAGCAGGGCGCAAAGCGGGAGCTAAATCGGGAGTAAAACCGCCCTGCTGCACGCTTTTCGCTCTAGGGTATGAAGGCGACCCCCGCCTCCACGAATCCATTATTTAGCATTGGTTGTGCACAGGTAGATTCGCCTAGAGTGGCCAAGGTCCGACCTGGGCACTCAGCCTGGCGAAGGCGATCGTTTCAGCAAAACCGTAAAATTCGTGCCGCCACCAGATCTCGCCGCGCATCGCGCTTCGCCGCCATGTTTGCGCGCTATCGCCCGCACCAGGGAAAGCCCCAGCCCCACACCACCATCGCCCTCGCGCGCTCCCTGGACGCGGAAGAACGGCTCGAAAATCCGTTCTCGCTCCGCCTCCGGTACGCCTCGTCCACGATCACAGACGGCGAGCTCGACATGCTGCGCATCAGGTAGCGTCAGCGCGACCTCGATGGGCGAACCCCCGCCATGGCGGTGCGCGTTTTCCAGAAGGTTACGCACCAGCCGCCGAAGGAGACGTGGATCACCCATAATTTCTGCAGCGTGACTGTTGAGCTTGGCATCGACGCGGGCACATTCTTCGGCGACGAGCGCAGTGAAGTCGAGGCCTTCGAAGGACGCTTCGTTGTCCGCGGCTCCGGCCTCCAAGCGGCTCGCAAGCAGGATCTCGTCGATCAACTGATCAAGTTCGACGATATTTTTCCGGAGTTCCTCGCTGGCATCTGCTCTGTCACCGCTTTCCATGAGCTCCACGGCCATGCGAATGCGCGCCAGCGGCGAGCGCAATTCGTGCGAAGCGTTGGCAAGCAACGCTTTCTGGGCGGCCATCAGCGCCGCGATACGCGCCGCTGCGCGATTAAAACTGTCGCTAAGGTGCGCCACCTCGTCGGAGCCTTCGACCCGTACTCGCGCGGATAGATCGCCGGCCCCGAGCGCTTCGACGCTCGATTGCAGGTGTTCGAGGCGACGGGTAAGGCGGCGAATGACGGGATAAGCGCCGATGGCGACTGCGATGGCGATGAGGGCGAGGACTCCGGCAACACGCAGGGGGCCCCGTGCACC
>CATPCN010000144.1 GCA_955652855.1 uncultured Chthoniobacterales bacterium
AAAACACTTTAGTCATTGTAGACCCGGTTAGTTTGGAAATCGTCGCGCGGGTGCCCGCTGGTAACGATCCGCACGAAGTTTCTGTTTCAGACGACGGCAAAATCGCGTATATCTCAAATTACGGCAATTACATACTTGACTAATACGTGTTTTTGGGGTAGTCTTAAAGTATGGAATCGCTCTACGAACCCCAAACTCTTCAGGAAGCAATCATTTACTTTTCGGATCAAGAGAACTGCCTGAGCTACCTGATCGCCCGACGCCCCGAGTGGAAGGACGGCGTTACCTGTCCACAGTGCGGGAGTTCGCAAGTCGGTTTCCTCAAGAATCAGTTGCGCTGGCAGTGCAGTAATCGGCATCCGCGACGGCAGTTTTCTATCAAGGTCGGGACTATCATGGAAGACTCGCCCATTGGTCTTGAAAAATGGCTTCCGGCAATGTGGATGCTCCAGAACTCCAAGAACGGTATCAGCAGTTGCGAAGTCGCCCGCGCACTCGGAATCACCCAGAAGACCGCTTGGTTTTTGCTTCACAGAATCAGACTTGCTCAGCAGGGAAAGCAGGGCGGCAAGCTCTGTGGCGAAGTCGAGGTTGACGAAACTTTCATCGGTGGCAAAGCACGGAACATGCACAAATCGAAAAAGGCGCGAGTCATCACTGGGACTGGCGGCAAAGATAAGACCGTGGTGATGGGCATGATGGAGCGGGGCGGCAATGTTCGCGCCTTTGTTGTTGACGGACGCAAGAAGAAGGAACTCCAGAAACAGGTTCGTGAGCACGTAGAAGCCGGTAGCGCAATCTTCACTGATGAATTGCTGTCCTACGGTGGACTGGAGAGCGACTATCAACACGCGGTCATCAATCACGCTGTGGAGTATGCCAACGGCAACGTTCACACTAACGGGATGGAGAACTTCTGGAGTCTGCTGAAACGCGGCCTGCACGGAACATACATTTCGGTCGAACCATTCCACCTGTTTCGCTATATCGACGAACAGGCGTTTCGCTTCAATAATCGCAAGATCACTGACGCAGAGCGATTTGACATCGGCGTCCGTGAGATTAGCGGCAAGCGCTTGACCTATGCGGAACTCACCGGCAAGGTGGGACAAACGGAAACCATCAACTAAACCTTGGCGGGGGAAGCGGGGGCCGAAACCGAAGGGGTAATTAAACGACATGCAAAAATCAAAAGCAAGTACACCAGGAGTCGCAACAGTTCTGTGGATTGTTGGATCGCTGGGAATACTGATCGGCCTCGTGACTATGGTCATATCGCTACAGGAGCATGATTCCACTTCCGCCGTTGATGTTGCTTTAGGGATCGTGATTTGTATTTCCGGTATTGGCTTCAGCGCCCTCGGGAGCGTCGTCGATAGGCTCTCTAGGATAGAGCACCACTTGCGCCCGCCTGCCGAAGGCCCCTCAAGGGGTCTCGCCGCCGAATGGCGCGAGACGGATACCAAGAAGGATTCGTGAAGAGGAAGTAGTGTTTCGTTCAGCGCGGTATGGCAGGCTTGGTACTTGGCTTGGGTCCACGCCTGTTCGGATTCGCCAGGGACTTTTTTTTGTACGCACGTTCGCGGCGCACAATCGTAGAGCGCGGTACGGAAAGCATCTGTCTCACACCTTCGTCGAATCGCCGAAAGGCTTCTGGTCCCTCGTGATACTCTGACAACGGTGTTTCGGGCTGCGTTTTCATATGTTGATTTCCTTATCAATGGCATGGATTGTTAGGCCAACACAAGCTCGGTTATCGCCTTGCCCGCAACTTGGCTCGCGGAGGTAAAAGTTTCTTCCATCGTGACGATCGTATCAAGTTGGGTCTCATCCAGGATAATCCTGACCGTAGCGTTGTGCCGAAAGCTATTCCTGCCTGAGATCACAACTTCGTAAGGAGGTGCCTTCCCTAGCTGAGCATTGAATGCATAGGGGGAGTTTGGCCGCGAAACATTCAACTCGTCGCCGTTGAACCTGCATACAAGTGCGATTCCAGTTTCCCGGCCCACCTGCTCGCATAGTTCGCCTATTGCCTTTCTAAACGCAGTCCAGAAGATATCCAGACCCTTGCCTAAGACATCCCTGTCACTGAGAACTTTTTGATCGTGCAGTGACTTGTCGGCTTGCTTAGCCCGAAGACGACCTTTGATGTGCTCGATCACGTCCCTGTGTTGATCTTCCATAACGCTTACAGCTCCTGCGATGGGTGCTGGATCTCCAAAGAGAACGAAAAACCGGAGAGATGCAATACGCCCATGTGCTCGTTCCATCGCTTGAGCGCCAGGGACATCTTGACGATAGCGTCGATGAACTCTTTCACCACTTCCGTAAGATCGTCCGTTCCAGGTATCGCCAGCCATGGTTTTTGACAATTCGGGCACATCGCGAGCGCATCAAGTCGGATGTCGGGCGAGATCGCCATTGAGACCGTGGCGTGGCACTTGTTGCATTCAAATCTGACCGCTATGATATCGGATGGTTCGATGAAATGCTTGGCTTGAATCGTCATGTGGGCACCTTTTCTCCAGCCAGGGCGACAATGGCGTTCATGCCCAATAGCAAAAGTGCAAATGCCGTTCGGGTGTGATAGTTACTCATTGGGGGCGGCCTCCTCATCTCCTATCATGGCAAGAATGTAATCACTCCAGCTACTCCGGCTTATCCGCCGCGCTCGTTTGTTCCTCTGCCCATCGATTTGCTTCCTCAATAACCATGGCCATTGTTTGAATTTGAAGATGAGGCAGAGAAAAATGGAGCGCCCCAATGGGGGCGTTGAACATTTGCTTAAAGAACGGGCTCCGGCGGAACGTGGACGGGGTACACAAAGACTCCTGTGCCCCCTTACGATATTCCCACGCGAGCATATCGGCGGCACCAAGTGCGTGATGAAACTGCTTCGGAACAAAACTGTGTCCACTGTAGCGGTATCTTTCACTCAGATAAGTACTCTTGGAGATTTCATTAATCCGGGCACAAAGCTCGCGCTGGCCGGGATCGCCGGCCTCGAA
>CATPCN010000145.1 GCA_955652855.1 uncultured Chthoniobacterales bacterium
ATAAATTGGCGAATACGCCGGAAAGATTGTCGCAGAAACAGATCCGGCGCGCCCTGTTCTCCGACAGCGGAATCGCCGTTGCGTTCGGCGCTCTCGAGCTCGGCGTCCCACCGACTCAGCACACATGTCGATGCAAAAAGTTCCATGGCCGCGCCGGCAATACGTTCCTGCACGAGCTGCATGTCCAGCACCGGTTCGCGGTAAACGATCAAGGCACGATCGACGGCAAGATTAAAACGCCAGATCAACCGGCCGAGCTGATTCGCCTGCGACCGCAGCGCCACGCTTTTCACCGGAACGTCGGCGATCCGAACCGCTGCGCCGAGCTGATTCATGCCCGCAGTCCATGCCTTGCCGATCGTGCCGCGCGTCGGTTTCAGCATCGTGTCGTAAATTTCTTTGAACTCCATGCCTGGCCCGCGCATTCCGACGAGCGCGATAAATGACGTCAGGACTTCGTTGCTGCCTTCGCCGATCTGATTGATTCGCGCGTCGCGCATCATGCGCTCGAGCGGAAGATCGACAAAGTAGGCCGAGCCGCCGTGAATCTGGAAAACATCGTTGACCGCTTCCCACAAACGTTCGGTCGTGAAAACTTTCAACATCGCGGTCTCGATCATGTAATCCTCCAGACCACGATCGATCAATGACGCGGTCGCGAAGGTCATCGCTTCCATCGCGTAAGCATCCGCCGCCATGCGCGCGATTTTCTTTTTCACGAGATCGAAATCGCCGAGCGTTTTCTTGAATTGCTTGCGCGTGTTTGCGTGCTCAATCGCAAGCTGTAAACAAGTTTTGGCCGCGCCCGTGCAGCACGCGCCGAAAGTTGTGCGCCCGAAATCGAGCACGGTCAGCGCGACTTTCAGACCTTTGCCAATGGGGCCGAGAACGTTTTCTTTTGGCACACGCACGTCGCGCAAGACGAAGCGGCCAGTGGCCGTTCCGCGAATTCCCATTTTTTCCATGCGCGGCTCGAGCATTTCGAATCCCGGCATGTCGGGCGTAACCAGAAACGCCGTGATCGCCGTCTTGTCCGAACCCGGCACCGGCGTGCGCGCCATTACCGTCAAGACCTGCGCAAGCGCCGCATTAGTGATGTAGCGCTTTTCCCCATTCAAAATGAAATGCGATCCATCTTCGCTCGGTCGCGCTTGCATCTGCACATTAGCGGCATCGGAGCCCGCTTCCTTCTCCGTGAGCGCGAAGGCACCGAGTTGTTCGCCCGTCACCAATTTCGGAAGCCACTTTTGTTTTTGCTCATGCGTGCCAAACAGGAGTAGCGCACGAATGCCGATCGAATGATGCGCGTTTGTAAAAACGGAAGTGGAAGCGCAGCGCGCACCGATTTCTTCCAGGATTTTCGAATACGCCATCTGGGAAAACCCGCGGCCGCCGTATTCCGCCGGCGCGGTCATTCCAAGCACGCCGAGCCGGCCGAGGCCCTCGATAATGTCGCGTGGAATGTCGGCGTTGCGATCGATCGCGGTCGGATCGAGATGTTCTTCGAGAAATTGTCGAACTTCCGCGACCGACTTATCCATCTCGCGCTGTTGCGCGGCGGGGACACGCGGATACGGCATCACCCAGTCGGCCACGAAGCGCCCTAGAAAAAGGCCTTTGGCAAAACCGAGCGCCTGCGGCCCGGTAAAGAGCAATTCTTCGGCTTCTTTGATTTCTTTCTGCCGTTGAGTTTCCGCTTCGTTCATAGGGTGATACCAATAATTGGATTTGGAACGGCGTCACATCGTCCGCCAAGATCGACATAAACAAGGCAGCGTGAATCCGCGCAACTAATTCGCGGATTCTTCCGACGCTGCAACCGATAATTTAGCAGCTCTTCGCGCCTTAGCTACAACCCTGGCTCGTTCCTTCTCTTCGTGCAAACGCCGCGGATGCGCCCGTATTAGTTATTACGCGGCCGTCGCCAATTCTTTACCACTTGGCTGTGCAAATTTCGTGAGTTGGTTCGACGTTGCGTTAGCAGCAGTTGTGAGCTGCCGCACGGCCGCGTCCGGATTGTAGTTTTTCAGAAAGTCGAGATATTTCTTTTTTTGTTCCTCGGCCCATTCGACGGCAAAATTGCAGCCGGACGCCACGTTCATCGCCAGCACCGCTTCTTTCACGTGCGCTCCTTTGTGCAGTCGATGGTAGAACGCCGAAAAGGCAACAGCGGTATCGGACCACGTCGGCTTCTCCCAACTTCCAATCAACGCCAAAAACGGCAGCGGCGACTCGTCTATACTCATAGCCATCCGAATCCCGGAGTATCCGTTGCAACACGACATAGCTACCACGAGTTGGTTTTTTAGAGCGGAATTGATGGGGGCGAGCAAAACACCTAAATCAGCTCAAGTTAGTGATTCGTTAGAAGATAATTGGATTCCCTCCTCATCTCCGTGACTGCTAATATGAAGAAGAGGAATGCGCGGAGAAAAATTGACCATTTCTTCTGTTAGGCCGATTTGGAGTGCTGCGTAAAACGCCTCCCGAGAAATCGCGCAGCGCGTCACACAGTCAATGCCGGCCAGTCTTAACGCGTCGGCCAACACCTGCCCTTCCGTCCCGACGATGGTAGAGATCAGGAGCTGATGGCGATTCAATAATGTAAACAAAAAATTGGATTCGCGTGCTCATAAAATGTTTCCCTCTCAACTACATCCCTGGCTCGTTCCACATTCCGTACAGACGCCGCACGCGCCCGCCCGGATCACTTTGTCGCTGCCGCAATGCGAACAGACGATGTCCATGAACATGTTTCCGAGAGCTTCCTGCACGCGATCGGCGTGACTGTTGCCGTTGGTTCCGACTCGCGGCGAACCGTCGTTCGCGGAATGACTCGTGATTACGTCTATCAACTCCTTTTCGCCGGTGCGCGCCAGATCATGCACCGGTCGATTGAGCGCCTTTTTTTCCATCTCCGGAATTTCTTTCAACGGAAGCTCGCCCTGTCCGCGATTGGGTGCGGTCGCTTCTTTGTAGCCTTTGATAAACTGGCAAGCGAGCCAGCGGAAAACGTAATCGGTGATGCTGGTCGCATTGCGAATGTCCGGATTTTTTGTGAAGCCGCTCGGTTCAAAGCGTTGATAAGCGAACTTTTTCACGAGGCTTTCTAGCGGCACGCCGTATTGCAGCGCGATCGAAGTGAGCGTGCCAACCGTGTCCATCAATCCGCCGATCGTGCTTCCTTCTTTCGACATCGTGATGAAGAGCTCGCCCGGTTGACCATCTTCATAAAGACCGACCGTGATGTAGCCTTCGTGGCCCGCAATTTCGAACCGATGTGTGAGTGACATCCGCGTGTCCGGCATGCGATGTCGCATCGGTTGATCCAGACGCTGACGCAGCGACACGACTTCGCCATCGAGCTCACGGATGCGTGCAAGCAGTTCGTCCTTTTCCGAAATGAACGGCATGTCGATGTTTCCGCCCATGTCTTTCGTCTTGCGCGTGTTCAGCGGCGCGGACCGTTTCGAGCCGTCGCGATAAATCGCGATCGATTTCAAGCCGAGTCGCCAGCCTTCCACGTACGTGTTCAGGATATCGTCGACTGTTGCGGCCTCCGGCATGTTGACGGTTTTTGAAATTGCACCGCTCAAAAACGGTTGCGCCGCCGCCATCATCCGGAGGTGGCCCATGTAATTCAGGCTGCGCTCACCGCGGAACGGTTTAAATGCGCAGTCAAAGATCGACAAGTGCTCGGGCTTTAAGCCGGACGAAACCGGTCCTTCGTTGTCCGTCACATCTTCAATCGTGTCGAATGCGTCAATGTGCGCGATGATGCGTTCAATCTCTTCCGAATTATAACCGAGATGTTCGAGCGCCGGTTTGACGGTTTGATTGACAATTTTCAACATGCCGCCGCCGGCGAGCAGTTTGTATTTTACAAGCGCAATGTCCGGCTCGATGCCGGTCGTGTCGCAATCCATCAGAAAACTGATTGTACCGGTCGGTGCCAGGACAGTCACCTGGGCGTTCCGATAACCGTGTCGTTTGCCGAGCTGCGTCGCGCGTTCCCACGTTTTCGCGGCTTCTTCTTTCAAATAGGCAAAATCATCGACATCGGGAATTTCGGCGACAGAGCGACGATGAAGATCAATCACTTCGAGCATTGAATCGACATTGTCTTTTGCGACAGGTTTCGGAACACCGCTCGCGCGCGCATCGCGATAACCGGGGAACGGTCCCATCGCGCGCGCCAACACTGCGCTCTGCTCGTAGGCTTCGCCGGTCATGATTGCGGTGATCGCGCCGCACAATGCGCGCCCTTCCACGCTGTCGTAGCCGTAGCCATAGCTCATAATGAGCGAACCGAGATTTGCGTAGCCAAGACCAAGCGTGCGGAAGATGTGCGAGTTCTCTGCGATTTCTTTGATCGGATAACTGGCGTTATCCACGATGATTTCCTGCGCGGTGATGAAGACGCGCACCGCCGCTTTGAATCGCTCGACATCGAACGCGCCGTCTGCGCGCTTGAACTTCATCAAATTCAGCGAAGCGAGATTGCACGCCGTGTTATCGAGGAACAGATATTCGCTGCACGGATTCGTGGAATTCTGTCGGTCGGTGCCTTTGCAGGTGTGCCATTTATGAATGGTGGAATCGAATTGTATTCCCGGATCGCCGCACACATGCGTCCCTTCCGCGATCTTGCGCAACAACGTGCGCGCATCCTTCTGTTCGCATGGCTGTTCATCGCGCACCCGCCGCGTCCACCATTCGCGACCTTCCAGCGCCGCTTCCATGAATTCGTCGCTCACGCGCGCGCTCAAGTTTTCGTTCTGATACATGACCGAGCCGTAGGCGTCGCCATTGTAACTGCCATCGTAACCTTGCTCGATCAACGCCCAGGCTTTCTTCTCTTCTTTCTGTTTGGCGTCGATGAATTCCTCGATGTCCGGATGCCAATCTTTGAGCGTGTTCATCTTCGCGGCGCGCCGGGTTTTGCCCCCGCTCTTCACCACATTCGCCACTTGATCGTAAACTTTCAGGAACGAAAGCGGCCCGCTCGGTTTGCCGCCGCCGCTCAATTTTTCTCTTGTCGATCTTAGTGTGGAAAGATCGGTGCCAGTGCCGCTGCCGTACTTGAAGAGCATTGCTTCGCTCATGGCGAGTTCCATGATGTCTTCCATCGTGTCGTCTACGCTTTGAATGAAACAAGCGCTGCCCTGAGGATATTCGTACTGCGTTCGCGCGCGTTCCGCCTGGCCGGTGACGCGATTGTAAAAATAATTCCCGGCGCCCGCGTCCTTCCCGATGCCGTATTGATGATGAAGCCCGACGTTAAACCAGACCGGCGAATTAAACGCGCCGTACTGATTGACGCAGAGCCAGGTCAGGTCATCGTAAAAAATTTCCGCCGTTTCTTCGTCCGCGAAATATCCGTCGGCCATCCCGCAATCGGCGATCGTGCGGGTGACCCGATGAATGAGTTGCCGCACCGAAGTCTCGCGTCCACCCGCGGATGGGTCGGTCCCGTTGGCAATATCGCCGTAAAAATATTTCGAGACCGCAATCTTCGTAGCGAGCGCGCTCCAAGTTTTCGGCACCTCGATGTTTTCCTGTTTGAAAATGATCTTGCCACTGTCGTCTGTGATCTCAGCGGTGCGTCGTTCCCATTCAATTTGATCGAACGGCGCGATTTTATCGTCGCTGAAAACGCGATCGAAACGCACCTCGGAGTTTCTCTTCCGTGTCGCACTAGGCTTCGAACGACTGCTCATCTTTTTTCGTTTCTTCAATGAGGAGAGCGGAATTCCGGGTTTAAGTTGAATCATGGCAGGGCGAGCCGGTTAGTTGTGAATAACTGTGAACAATGGTGAACAGCCCAAGGCAATAACCTGTTAATTGCTGCCAACAACAAGATACTGTGGGAGTCTCCACGCGGACACACAAGATGCAGCGGAAGAAGGGGTCACCGCAAGTCGAAAATTGTAACATTTTTTCGGCAAACACAGCGCGGCGCTTTCATGCTTGTCATCCCGAGTCGCGAAGCCTCTTCTGCGCCCCAGCGCTTCGGCAGCGGCGCGACGACGAGGGACCTGGCAAGCGTTTCGATCGGCATCCCTAACAGGGTTTGGACCTGCGCATTTGCAAACCTTGAACCGCGTCTCATAATTACGCGCCGCAACTTGGATCGACATTTAGTTTGGGAAGGGTGGCTGAGTCCGGTTTAAGGCACTCGACTCGAAATCGAGCGTGGGGTAACCCACCGTGGGTTCGAATCCCACCCCTTCCGCCATTGCCAGACGTGCGCTGATCGAACTGGCTTGCCACTGGCACCGCCGATGCTCATGATGAGTTCCCGATGATCAGGGCGAATTGTCGGGCCCGGTTTATAGCCGCGGATTTTGACTTTGTTGTGCACACGCTCGCACGTTCGCGTGCCGACCAAGTTTCACTTGTCGATCTTTTGAGCGACGCGGACACGCGCGATTCCATTCTCGACCATCCGCGGGTGATCGACGCGATCTTGTCCGGCACGGGGCATCTGCGGATTTCGTCCCAATTTTATTTCTACGTGCTCGCGCGACACGTCTTGCAACAGGCTGGAATGACCGATCGCAATCTCTGCGATTACGTCGGCTCGCTCCTCGAAACTTTCTCGCGCGCCAGCCGCTTGCAACCTCCGGACAAGATCGACAATTATAGTCAGCAATATATTTCCGATATGCTCATCGCGCTCACCCGCGCGACACCCGAGCAAGCGTTTTTGTTGCGCGCGCATGTTGGCAATTACTCGCTCTTTATCAGCGGGATCTTCCACGAGAACACAGAACGACGGAGCTTGCGCGGCGGACCTGATTTGAAATTTTATGAACAGATCGGGCGCACGAATTATCAACTCATCGCGTCGCACGCCACCGCCCGACGTTGCGAACTCAACGATGTTTACGAAGAGCTGGCCGATCGATTTCGCGAAGTGCGCCTCGCGCTCAATCAGCTTTCCGATCAGCTTCTTAATCTTGATGACGACGGCACTTCATCGCTCGCCTTGTGAACGAAACGCTCTTTTGCCAAATCCAGAAATTGATTGAGCGAACCTATGCGCAGGTCGGGATCAATCTGGAAGATTGTCTGATCGATCGAACGCGTTGTGCGCAATTGTCGATCC
>CATPCN010000146.1 GCA_955652855.1 uncultured Chthoniobacterales bacterium
CGCTTCAGCCCCCCCCGCGACCGCCACATCCGCGGCGCCCGAGCGGATCATCCGGAACGCTTGGCCGATGGC
The DNA here is from genome assembly GCA_955652855.1 of uncultured Chthoniobacterales bacterium. Next base: position 73 of record CATPCN010000146.1, read on the forward strand.
GTGGGTGCCAGAAGCGCAGGCGCTCGCGACGGTGTACGCTTCGCCCTTCAGCCCAAGATCAATGCTGACATGGCTTGCGCAAGCGTTGATCATCATCTTCGGGATCGTCAGCGGGTGCAGCCGCAAGGCGCGTTCGCCATACAGCTTGAAGTATTGCTCATCGAGGGTCCCCGACCCTCCACTCCCGCTGCCGATGATGACGGCGACTTCATCGCGTTCCTGTTCGGCCAACGAGAGGCCGGAATCCGACATAGCCTGTCGGGCGGCGACGACCGCGAACTGCGAGAAGCGATCGAGCATGGGTAGCTGCCGGCGATCGAAATGGTCACCGGGCTCAAAGTCACGGACCTGCGCAGCAATGCGGCAGGTCAGCTGCTCCGTCGGTACACCGGTAAGCGGCGCAATCGACGTCTCGCCTTCGACCACTCTTGCCCAGAACGCCTTCACGTTGTTTCCAACAGGCGAAACCACTCCGACGCCAGTGACGACGACATTGCGTACGTCACCGCGCATCGACTGCGGCCTCTACTGCACGGACGACGTCGCCGATCGTGCTCAGCGCCATATTTCCCTCGTTGGCATTGTAGGGGAGATGAATGCCGAACTGTGTCTCGATTTCGAAGACTATTTCTAGCAGATCAAGCGACTCGATGCCGAGGGAGGCGAGGTCGCCGTTCTCCGTTATTTCTTCGGGCGTCCGGTTCAGCTGCTTTGCAATGATCTTCTTGATGGTTTCGGCGACCTGCACGCTTCCGACCCTCGGGCGTCAAACTGCGATCGAAATGCTAGCACGCGGCTTACCGATGTAAAAGCGGGGAAGGACCGGCCGGCGCTCAGGAGCCGAACACCGCAACTCTCTTCAATGTGACGAATGCATCCAGCACGACATTCCAGAGCCAGTGAGGCAAGACCAAATAGATGATGTTTCGTGTCCGCCAGACGATTGCACAGGCGATGGGCCCCCAGAGTACGGTCCCAAACAGCTCCGGAAGGGGCTTGCCGAGATGCCAGATGAGGTAAGCGACACAGGATAGCATGCCGGCAAAAATGACGGGTGTGGTTTGCGGGACGGTCTCAGACGATGTGCGGGCCATCACTGAGGCGAAGCCGAGAAAGAGGAAGCTTCGAAAAACCGACTCCACGGCGAAGAAAAAAAGCAGATATCCGAGCTCGTACGCGAGGAAGGCCGGTACGCTCGCAAATGACGGTACAAAGGGATAGTTCGAACTCATGGCCTGATCGAGTCCGGCGAGAACGAAGGAGGGCAGGGGGGCGACACAGAGAAAGACGAGAAGTGGAAGGCCCTGACGCAGATTCACGAGTCCAGCACCATAACCGAGGGACGCGGCGGATAGGCCGCAGAGGCGGACCGCAAGAAGCAGTGCAATGAGGATCATAATTGTTTGTAGAGCAAAGACGACGATGGCCGTGTCGGCTCCGAGCGGAGGAGACATCGTGCGGAGCTCGAGCGGAGCGATCGAGGCCAGATAGCCAAAACCGAGGGGCCGCAGAATATATTCGGCATTACCGTACCGTCCGAGACCGATCAGCAGCAGGATGCAGATCGCACAGAAAACAATCGCACGCTGATACCGCCTTATGATTTCACCGCACCCGATTGAATCGAGCAGGACTATGTTCGTTTGTCCCGCGGCTCGGAAGCCAAGTCCCATGATCCAAGCGATCGGGAAGAGCGGCGCGCTGGTTCCAATGGCGACCAGATAGTCGTTCGCAAAGCCTTGCCGAATCGTTTCGTGAAATGTCCACCATTTTAGCCAAGTCGCATTGAGGAATTCGATCGTCGCGGCGCTTGCGAAGATCAGGGTGGCAAAGAGCAGAGGCCGATTGCCGAGCAGCTTCTGCATCAGCGGCGCGACCACGCCGAACAGCCCGATCGCTATAATGAACGGGAGAGTCCAGTGCACGAACTTATACAGTGCGAGATGATAGCCAAGCAGCTCGATCGTGCCCCCTAGGCCGAGCCAGCTGATGAACAGCATGCAATCAATGCTTCTTCGCATGCCCTATGTCACGTAGGGCCGGAGGAATGCATACGGATGGATTTTTGGTTTCCAGCCCGTTGCAGTGGTGAATGCCGAAGAGTCGGCGCACCAGTTTGCGTGCTGCATTTCCTTGAGCTTGTCGAACGTAAGCATTGGCTCCGTGCCCAAGAAATAGGCTAATGCGGTCGAAAAGGCAGCCACGGCGGACATCAGCCAGCCAGGCTTGATGGGTTGTCCGGGATCGCGTCTGCGACCTCGCTTTGTGATCTCGTGCACCCGAACAGGCTCGGGATGGGCGATCTCGAACACCCCGCGCGGGGCAGGCTCCGCCGTTAGTGCGGCGAGGATCGCCTCGGCAAGGTCCTCAACGGCGACGGCCGAAATGGCCTCGGGCATGCGTTCAAGGACGAATGATGGCGTGACTCTCAGGCTTTTCGCGGTCAGCAGGAGCCTGTGATCGTCGCGCGACAGAACGATGCCTGGACGCAGGACCGTGAGATCGATCTCCCGGGGCAGCAATGATTTCACGACCATCTCGCCCGCGTATTTTGATTCACCGTAGCAAGACACGGCTCTCGCATCGACAAAAGGA
>CATPCN010000147.1 GCA_955652855.1 uncultured Chthoniobacterales bacterium
GTGCTTGTGGAGGTGTTGGATACTCGCGATTGGGATGGCACCCCCCGGGTTTCAAAAAGGGCTAAGGGATTGTCACAAAATAAATAGAACATCTAGACGGAGCGTGGAAGTATAGTGTAGTTCCATTCTCCGTGAAATTTGTCGCGTTCCAGTCGGATTGTAGCGACCTCTTTGTCGGAGACCTTGACCCCCTTTGGGTATTTGCCGGGATCGACTTCAGCGCGGACCCGCAACCCGGTCCTAGTCGTTGTCGCGGCAATTAGATTGACGATCACCTGGTGACTGACCAGAGGTTTGCCACGCCAGTTTTGACTGATGAAGGAGAACAACCGATGCTCGATCTTTTTCCACTTGCTGGTCCCCGGAGGCAAGTGGCAGATAGAGATCTCCAGTCCGATCTCGTCGGCCAGCTTTTGCAATTCCAGTTTCCAGAGCCGCACTCTAGCGCCGTTGCTCCCGCCGGAATCCGCCGTGATCAGCAACTTCCCTGCTTGGGGATAGGCCTCGGCTCCCATCGACTCCCACCAACGTCGAATGCTCTGGGCGGCGAATGCCGCCGTATCGTGATCCACGCCCACGCTGACCCATCCCGCATTCTGCGTCACATCGTAGACTCCGTAGGGAGCCGCGCGCCCCAGTTCCGGAATCAGGAAATCGTGCACTCGCACCTTCTCGGGATCGCCCTTCGGCCGCAGTTCTCGCCCAAAGCCTAATGGTGAGACGATCGCTGCTTTTTGTGCTGAAATTGCGTCGCGCGTCTGGATTACCTGTTGAACGATGGGCCGTCCGACCGGGCGGCTCCAGTTCTTGCACTCGATGATCACCAGGAACCTCAACGCACCATCGATCGTGAACTCAAGCGACAGGTCGATCTCGTAGAACCCAGGTTGCCGCACGCCGAGGAAACGTCGATTCCGGGCAATCGTCGCGTTTTTATAGACGGAAAGATTCGAAACGACGTCTGCGACAAAATCCTCGAACTCTGCTGACGAGCCTGTAGGTCGGGGCTTTCTATGAGAATGCCAGTCGGCGTCAAGAGGAAAGTTGTGCAGTGCTGTAGCGCCATTAGAGCCGGCCATCTTATCGCGGGGCGCAATCGTTGTGAATCCACACACGCCTCGATCACCAACAATATCAACATTGCCCCGGGTTCGGCCGGTTGCGCTTGCGATTGCTGACAAGATTTCCTCCACAACTGAACGACTGGTGAGGTCGCGCAGTTGCATTTGAGAAAGGGGCGTCCCGATATCAGAATGTTTCGCACCGCGGATAAGGACGGTGAATAGAGTGGCTCGGCTCGCCTTTGCGAACCCGGCTTCGAAGTTTAACCAAGGACGCCGCCACGAATGGGCCGATACGAGATTGATCATGACTTTTGACGACCGAAGCGCCTTCAGAATCTCTTCATATTGATCCGCTCCAGTCCGAATGCTGCCATCGTCGGACGATCTGAAAATGAAATCGGCAGACCCAAACGCATTACCGAGAAAATATTGAAGTTCATCGGCAAGAACTTGCTCTTCGCTGAAATGGCTTATAAACACTTCGAAGCTCACGGTTACACCTCTGACCCCACATTATCCCGTTTTAGCGGCTCTCCGTTTTCATGGAAAATCGTACACGAGAAGGTTCTGCACGACCTTGGGATCACCGGCGGTGCTGCTGTGGCTTTATCGTTAGTGGATTGTGCATATGCCGCTAAAGTCAGCGTCGCAGCGGCAACAGCTACGGTCCACCCAACGAAAGATCGGATTGCGTTCCTCATCTCCTCACATAAGACGTGGGTGCGGCGCAAATACTGCCCGCATTCCTCTCGCTCGTGGCGACAGCTTCTGTGCGCATTTGCAATTCATTGGAAGCTTGCGGTCATGTTAACTAGCGGGTGGGGCGTTCAATTTGTTCGGGGACCGAAAGCGGCAACGATTACCCGTTGTGCTGAGCGCCGAAGAGATCACGAGGGTCCTCGATCACACTGTGAACCAGAAGCATTGGATGATCATCGCGACGTTCTATGCAACTGGGCTACGGTGTAACGAACTTCGGCTCCTGAAAGTCAGCGACATCGATAGCCAGCGGATGGTCATCCATGTGCGCCAAGGCAAAGGCGGAATTCCGCGCGACATCGGTCTTTCACCACTTCTACTAGCGCGGTTGCGAGTTTACTGGCGCTGGCGCCAACCAAAAGATTGGTTGTTTCCATCGAAGATGCGCCCACACCTGCCCATGGAGCGAAAGACGATCCGGCTGGCTTGCAACAACGCCGGGCGTCGGGCCAGGATCGACAAGCCTGTCACGCCGCACGTGTTCCGTCACAGCTTTGCGACCCACATGCTCGAAGCCGGTGCGGATCTTCGCACCATCCAGGTTCTGCTCGGACACGCCGACATCCAGACCACCGCCCGATACCTGCGCGTGTCGACCGCGCGCATACAAGCTGCGCCGAGTCCGTTTGACGCTCTCGAGCTCCAGCCAATCGCACGCTCCATGTCGATGCCGGTGGCGTAAACTTTCTCATATTGTGTGTCGTGGGTAATGAGATATCGTGATGCGCAATCGGGACTGCCGTCTGTTTCGGGACTCCCGTGCCCCGCAAAGTACATGACCACCACGTCTTCGTGTTCGACGGCCGTTCTGACAAGCTGTTCGCCTATTACGTCCCTTATGGCGTCGTGCGTCGCGTCGCCGTCAAGCAGATAGGTGACCTGTCGCTCGGTGGGGTGGATTCCACGTTCAAACATGGCACCGAAAGCTTCCGCGTCGGCCCGAGCAAAACGTAGGGGCGCGATGGACGAATCCTTGTATTGGTCAATTCCAACTGCCACCAGATGCAGCATGACGGACTCTAAGTTTGGGACCGTAATCGTCTGAATTGCTTAAAGATCGAAATCATTTTACGACATTTCCGGCAGAACCCGAAACGGCCGGCAACGCAGTACTCTAATGGTCCCATTGGCTGGTCCCCAGCACGTAGCGTCGAATCAAAAACTCTGGCCTTGAGACCGGGAGTGGTTAAGGAAGCCTTAACGAGCGGCCCTGCGAGCTCAAATCCCCCGCATCCGTCCGGACATTTATCGCTGCTAACAGTCGGACAAATAGCGCGGCACCTTACAGCGAGGCAGTCCCGGATTCGCAAGTCTGCTCTGGGAGAAGGCGGACCTCCTGGAAAATTAGCTGGCGTGGCTCGGCTTTATGCCCACAGGCCCGGCCCCGGGCCAGTGAGCATCGATTGGCATCCCCAGAACTTGTTTGGTCAGGAAGAGAAACTCTGCCGGTCAGGCAGCCGCTTCGGCCGGCTGGCCGGCCAAACAGTCGAGTAGCCAACGGAATCCCTGAAGAATTTGGCAAAGCGTCAGTGCTTCGGGGATGCGAGTGGGGGCTTTCCCTTGAACTTGTTGGTTCAATGTGTCAGCAATTAAGCCAACCTCCTTCGCCCTTATCGGCACTGTGGACTGCAGGAAGACATCCTTCATATCAGTCTCCTGGACAAGGGCAAGATCAGAGAGAAATGCCAGCATCGCAAGCAGCGCTTTTGCGGGTAATCCATTGAAATGCCTGCCGTATTGGTTCTCGTAACCCTTCGTAGTCCAATAGTTTCCCGCATGCGGCACGGTTGCAATAACAGATGTGAGTTCTGCCATAAAGCCGCCCTGTACGGCAGACAGCTCGTGTCGCAGGAGAACGATGCGGGTTACGTCCAGCACATCACCCTCAAATAACTCCCTTGCAATATCGTAGGGCCCGCGAAGCCTACCGATTTGTTCAGCATTAAGCTGCAGGTGAATACGATTCACCATGGAACTAATCGCCCCGATTTTATTATGCAGGCTCAGGTTCGAAAGAACGTGAACAACTGTTAGACCAGCGGTGGCAAGAACATGACAACATTCGCGTGCTAGGTCGAAGCAGTCACTAGCAGTGATTTGATCGAGATTACCGAACCTGTCAAGCGTGGCAAGAAAAACCTCCGCCTCATGCCTCAATTCAAGGAGATCGCTTTTCTCCTTGTCGACTTCATTAATCCAAAAGCGCGTATGGTCGAGAGCGCTTTCGTCATTACGGAGGATCGTGTATCTATACTTGTCATCGGTTACGTCCCGACTGAGAATCGACGTTGTATCTGGTGGGGCGATTGAAGCTAAGCGATAGACGCTCAAGTCGAGCATGTATTGACCGATTCTATTGAGGAACGGCCCGATCTCGAGTGCCTCTTCGAACGGAAGAGTAAATGGAGAGGTCGGCTTCGGCTTCACGCGCTGGGTTTCGCACCGGCTGAGGCTCCGCTGCAGGCGTTCCTCAATATTTTGAGTCCGATCAGCCAGATTTTTGAGCACGAGACGGCTGTCTTCGACGGATTCCATAATCAAGCCAAGTTTCGCATGCAGGAGTTGCTCAGCCTGAGCCAGTCGATCGCCACTCTCCTTTTGTGCGATGCGTTGCTGCTTTCGAATACGGCGCGCCCGTGCAAAAAGAGCGGATGCGAACCCCGCAACTGACGTTCCGGTGAGGGTCCATTCCCAAGGATGGGCGAAGTGCATTTAATCTCCTCTTGATTAGATTCTCCACGAACCTCAAACGTTTCTTTGGGTTGGTGCGACAAATGCACGCCGGTCGAGGGCTTGGTAGGTCGATGCCAAAACTAGCGGATCGCCTGCCAGTCGTCTTTTTGGGAGGCTCTCGGAATGTGACCAGCCCTTGCCAGCGGGGCGGGACCTCGACATCGTCAGTCTTGAGGTCGCTCCGGGCGAAAACGGCCGATGACCCACCCTCCCTTTGGTGATACTGTCGAATTGTCGCGTTCGAAAATCAACATGATCGCGCCTCCGTATTCAATCTCGAGTGGTGGGCCGGACACTCACATGGCCGAAATCGCGGTGATCGGTTCAGACCCCGTGAGAAATTTAACGAACAGGATTGCCCCGTAGACTTTGGGGTCCCTGATGTCGCGTGGCATGACAGATCTGTGTCACGCATAATATTTTCAGACGTTCATCACGGCAGCGATCCGCGCTATGCGGCGCAGGCGCGGCTTATTTGCGAAAGGAGTGTCCTCGGGTTGACATGGCGAAATCACCACTGATTTTTACGTATTACATTGCGGCCCCCATAGAGAAGGTGTGGGAGGGATTCGTTTCGAAGGAGGCGAATCAAAAAATCTTCATGGGCGCGGAGTTTGAGCTCGATCCGAAGCCTGGCGGAGCGATGACATGGTCGGGCCCGGGTAAAGACGGGAAGCCTACGCGATACGTGACAGGTGAAGTCGTGCGGATGGAGGCGCCGAGACTGTGGGAGTACAAGTTCGGCATGGGCGATGGAGCCGTCAAGTCGAGAGTGAAGGTGGAACTTACCCCGGAGAGCGAGGCGGTGAAGGTCGTGGTGACGAATGATGAGTGGGCGGATGACGATCCTGCGTATGCGCAGAATGCGGATGGATGGCCGCGGATTCTTTCGCGATTGAAGACGCTGTTGGAGACAGGAAAGACATTTCGGCCGCACTAGGGAGAGATGCAGGCATAGATGGTGCTGACTTTCACGACGGCACCGATTCGGGCCGCACTGGCATGCGCGGCTCGATCGTTTACTCGCCGATGCACGCCTCGATCGTTTACTCGGCGTGCATTCCTCGCGCTTCGCGGAGAATATCTTCACTCACAGGCCTTCCGCGCGCTGCGAGGCGTCCTTTTTTGTTAGGATTCTCGAAAGGTGCACGATGAACGCCAAGGATGAAAAAACCTGCCGAGACCTCGTGGCATATATCGCGCAGCCGCCGCTGTCGGATGATGAGCGCGGGGCACACGTCCAAGGGGTTGGGCGTTACTTGCGGGCATGAGGGGCGCGGAGTTGCTGGCGGAAGCCTATGAATTCGTGCGGGGGCTCGGCTACGACATGAGCTTGTTTGATCGTTACTGGCTGCAAGGGTGATCGCGGACGCGCCGATGCCGTCCTCGAGCCATCCTGGGCATGCGCGGCTCGATGGTTTACTCGCCGTGCGTACCTCGCCGAAAGCACGGCTCGATGGCCGCGGTTTACGGCCGCCGGGATCTTCGATCTTGACAATGTGAGGGCCTTTCCAATCGTGTGGGATCAACGACGCCCGCAAGCGTCGTTGATGGATGCGGAAACTCGCGATGGGAATGCTCGGAGCCTGCACGATCTTCCGTTCGGCGTGGCTAGTTCCGGCTGCTATCGTAGGCGGCCTGTGCTATGGGCTCGCAGGACTGGGCCACCTGATGCGCGACGAGCAAAACTTGAAGGAAACCGTGGCGATGTTCTCGGACCGGTTTGCTTTTCTTGTGTTGCTCGCAGTCGTGGTCATGGCTTGCGGTAAAGCAGTGAGTCGTAGTCTTCGGACGCTTCGCTCAGCCCGTTGGTAAAATACGCTCGTGTTAGTCGGCCGCGAGATCTCTCGGATGGGGCAAATAGCGAAAGCCGTCGCGTGCGGACTGACCGGACCATCCGGCATGTTCGCGGTCGCAATTGTCTCGAAATGGCTTGAAGATCCGCTGACTCATAACCTCCCGGTCGCCGGGGCCCTTGCTGCGGTTCTAGCCGGAGTGTCCGAGCACCTGGCGGGAGACGCAACGCGCCATGCCATCACCTCTTTGAAGATCCAGGGGAATCACGACCTGGAATTCATTTTGGCGAGCTCCATCCGCGTAGCTCTGTCTGAATCGCATCGGGAGCTCTCCGGAGGCTCGCTGCTTCTCAACGAGCCGTTCGACGAACTATTTTTGCTCTGGCAGACCCGGTTGGACCGGGCGCTGAAAGACACGGATGATACCGCGCTGCTGTTTCATGCCGATGACAGCGTCGATCCGGTTGCCTTCGCCAGTGCTTCCCTCGACGTATGGTGGCCTCGCTTCCGCATCGTTCTCGTCCGTTGGGCCGACGAGCAGAGGAGTTTCGACGGTCTGCCCTTGCCTGCGATTGTTGATCTTCCCGCCCATTTGGACCAGTTCCTCTCCCAACACTTGCTGGATTTTGCCCAGCGGGCGCAAAGCCTTGAACTCCGCCACGA
>CATPCN010000148.1 GCA_955652855.1 uncultured Chthoniobacterales bacterium
CGCGGTCTCCCGCCCGCGCGCGCAAAGGCGGGGCGGTTGTCGAGCCTCCAGGTTTTTTTCGCTTCCTCCAGCGACAGACGCTCCCTTTCGGCGATGCGCGCCTTTTGCGCCTCCCACCACGCCCGGAGATAGTCCCAGATAGTTGCAACCGGCGTATCCGGATGGTCCGGATGCGGGTCAAACTTGTACTTGAACAAATGGTCTTCGTAATATCTGACCCGCCTTACGGCGACCGGGCGCTGGCCGGCGATGAGGATCAACGCCAGGCCCGGATAGGCCCCCACGCCCGGATCGTCGATGCTGGCGAACAGACGACCGATTTCATCGGGATGCATCAGAGGACGGCGGTGAAGGGTCTCATTCATGCCGCTAGAACTGGTGTGCGACGTCCCGCGCGATGCGTTTTCATTTGATCCGTAGGTCGAGGACGCGCTTTCCCCGCGCGTCGCTGACCGGCCGCTATTGACTGAATCGGACCAGCCCTCCGAGACGCCTTCACTTTCGGAAGCGGAGTGTCCCGTCGATCTCCCTTCGGTGCCCGAAACAGAATATCCCGTTGACCTTCCGTCCGTCGACGAAACAGAATATCCCGTCGATATCCCTTCATTGTCTGAAACAGAAGATCCCCTCGATGTTCCTTTCGTGTCCGAGGTGGAAAACCCAAATGACGTCCCTTCGGTATCCGAGACAGAGCTGCCCTCCGAGGTGCCGCCGGAATGCGAGGTATTCATGCTGAATCCGTCAGAGATCGTCTCGTTTCTTCTTCTACCGAACAGATCGAACAGCTCGGGCTTGCGATAAGAAACACCGCTCGACATGCCGCGCGCCGTGCTGGACGAAGTGTTGCTGCCTCGGGATTGCGTCCGGCCGGTCGAGCTGTTGCTGCCAGCCGATTGCGTCCGACCGGTCGAACTGTTGCTGCCTTCGGATTGCGTCCGGCTCCGTGAGCTGTTGCTGCCGCCGGACTGCGTCCTGCCTGTCGAACTGTTGTTGCTTTCGGACTGCGTCCGACTGGTCGCGTGGCTGCTGCCCTCTGACTGAGTGCGACCACTCGTGTGATTGACGCCCGTCGATTGAGTGTGGGTGTCGGATCGCGTCGTTCCTTCGCTGCTTGACACTGACGAAGACGTACTCGCGGATTGCCCCCGTGACGTGTTTTCCGTTTCGCCGGCGGTCTCGTTCTGGTTGGCGGTCTCGCGCATGAGTTCGGTTTCGCCGATCAGCTTTGAGATATACTCCCGCGAAAAATGATCCTCGATATTGAAGAAGATCTTCAATCCGGAATTGGCGAGGAAGGTTTCCCAGTTGTCCTTGTAAACCGACTTGAGCTGTTCAAGGCTTTGCAGGACAAAAAACAGCTTGACCCCAAAACCCGCGATCTGGGCGACGGCATTTTCGATCACCTCCATCCGCTTCAGGCCCGCAAATTCATCCAGGACCATCAGCATGGGGAGACTCAGCGGCGCCACTTTCCCGCACTCTGCAAATTTCTTCAGTTCGTCGGCCGAAACCGCGGGCCGCCGCGTCTTTTCCATTTCCGTGATCGTCAGGGCGATCATCATGCGCAGCCACCGATGGTGGGTGTTCATGTAGCGCTGCGGCAGGGACAGATAGAGGCTGACGCCTTCCGGCCGCGTTTTCAAGTCCGAGAGTTTGAAATCCGACGCCTCAAGCATGTGCTGCATCTTGGGGCTGTCGATGAATTCGGTATTGCGCTTGGCCGAGGCCAGGACGCCTATATGCTGCTTCCCCGCATGCCGGAACATGGCGCTGAAGAAATCTCCGATGCCGGCGAGCACGCCGCGGAACGCGGGATTGGCAGCGACATCCTCCCACAGCAGCCCGTGGGCGGGAGCAATGTCCTCGTCCCCGGCGTCACGGAGCAACTCGGCGGATTCCCAATCGCCGCGCATGATCAACCGCCGCACGGTGACCAGAGTCCGCCGTCCTTCATAGCGCGGGGCCGTGAGCACGTGCAGAATAAGCCCCTTGACCATGTCGCGGGCGTCTTCATCCCAGGATGGGTCCCTGTCGTTTTCGTGCAAAACCACGATGGCGTCTGCGATTCTAGCCGCCTCGTCTACGGTTTCGTCGCTAGCGGGATCGAGGGCATCGAGCGGGTTGAACCGGCTGCGCACGGATTCATCCACAGTGGCAACCCGGAACGGATCGAGAACATGGACGGTCTGCTTGAGGCTGAAGGCATGCTCGGATCCCTTGCCGCGCCGCGCCGCCGTGACGGTTGCGTTCTCGCCCTTCGGGTCAACGACGCAGACCGAACCGGGCCACGTGAGCAGGGTCGGTATGATGCTGGTCGTTCCCTTGCCGCCGCGCGTGCCGCTGACCAGGGTAACGTGCCGATCATCGTCGTAGCCAATCGGAAGGTCATTCGAACTGCGCCCCAGCCAAATTGTTCCGTCTCTGTAGGTGTGATTTTTCTCGATCCACACCGGATCTGCCCACGCGGCTGTTGCAATTCGCCGGGTCATAAAATTGTGTTTTATCCTCTGCTAGAGAAGATGTACAAAAGCGGCTCCGGTTCCGCTATGATGCGTGCCAACACATCATCACGGTGTGTTATGCCCCATAAGCAATGCGGCATTTGCAACGTCTGCAGAAGCTTCGCTGCGCTCGCAAGAGGTGCGCGTGGGACACGCGCCACGCTCAGCCTGCGGCCTCGCTCTCTTGGCAAGGGGCAGCTTCGCCCCCGTTGCATCCCCCAGACCGGAGCTTTGCTCCTGGACCTCACCAGACGCGCTTCGCCTTCTGGACTTCCGACCGGGGCGATTTCATCAGCCCCTGGACCCTCGACCGAGGAGACTTCGCTCTCCCTGGACCCATCGACCAGGCGTGTGCCGCCATGGACCCGCACGAGGGTTCTGCACCCTCGACCGCACCAGAGCCTTCGCGCCCTGGACCTCGACCGGCGTTCCGCCTGGACCTGACCAACCCTGCGCGGGCTGGATGCGCGCATGAGCCGCATACGGTAGTGTGCTGGCTGAATGGGGGGCTGTGGCGTCAGACTTCCTTAGGGAAGAATGGCAGAGCGGAGGCTCGCACGAAATGAGCAGCGGCAGCCAGAAACGTCGCGTCACAAAACACATCAAGGTTAACTGCACACCCGAGCACCACGACATGCTTCGCAAGCAGGCCGATGCCGCCGGACAGTCGCTATCCGCTCTCTGTTTGAATGCGCTCCTTGGCATCCCCCTGCCCCGTGTGCGCCGCGCCCGCGTCGACAACAAGGCTCTGGCACAGTATCTTGCCGCCAACGCCCGGACTTGCGACGTTGTGCGAGCCAGCCTGGCCGAGTTCGGGAAAGCCAACTCCAACGTGAACCAGATTGCCCATGTTCTTAACGCCGGCAGGCCGCCGGAGCGGATGATGGGCCTCATCGAGACCACGCTTCTGGAGCACCGCGAGGCGAAGGAGCGCCATGACGAAGCGCTGCGGGATTTGTTTGAACTGCGGACATTGGGCATGAAGACTCTGGGACTTGAGCCGGATCGCGATTTCTGAATGAATCTTCGGTGACGAGCACCAGCGACCAATACCCCGCACCGTCCCTCGCTGCCCGGCTCCCTACGGCCCGTTCGTCCTTCAAGGGTCTTCGATAAACGCACCCGGCGTGCCCCCGACCAGAGCGAACGCGCCGCCGCAGAACTACTTTTTCCCATACGAGGGAAACGGGCTGGCAAGAAAAACCCTCCGAAACCCTGTCCGCCAGCAGATGACCTCCCTCTGTCTTTCCGGTTGTCACTAGCAAGTCATCGGTTGACTGTCGGTCACCAGATGACTACCGGGCAGCTTTCGGCTTGTCATCGGGCAATCTTTTGGTGACCACCGGATACCAACAAGATGCCGGTTGACTGACCGATGGCCTTCGGGTAGGCTTCCGCTATCGCGTGGCCGTTTTCA
>CATPCN010000149.1 GCA_955652855.1 uncultured Chthoniobacterales bacterium
CACTCAAAATCGGCCTCCTGATGGCTTCCTGGACTCAAACCACGAAATGTTCGGTCTCGTCGCCATCCCCAGCGAAAATTCGTGCTACGCCGCGAGACGATCCTTGGTTGCCGCGATCTGAATTCCCGGACAGGCTCCTAGCACAACTTGGTGTTTCATTAATTTCCTCCTTGCTGCACCGCAGCCCATTGGCTGAATTCTGCAAAGAGATTGCCAATGGGCTGCGGTCGAACTGGAGGGAAAGTCTCTGGTTTGGAAGGTTCTGGACGGAACAATACCATGCGAAGAGAATTAGTCAAGCCAGGCACAAACCAAACTTCTGTACGCTTTCGCGTTTTCCTCTTAAACGCCAAGTTCGGCGGCGGATCGATAAGGCGGGACTTGCTCCAGGTGCTAGAAGCCCGACACGGACGGTTTCGGAGATGTTGCACAATATCCTTTTTTTACGCCCCATCTGTGCAGGGTTTGTTGGCATTGTAGGGGCAGGGGTTAGTTTTGTTTTACAGAATCGATTCCACGACCTTCTTCGCCTCGTCAGGGTTCTGGGCTGACCAGACATCGAAGATCGCCTTGCGGAATTTTACAATCGACTTTTCGCGTTCCTCAAGCGCCGAACGCTTGACCTCTTCCAATTCCCGGCGCACGTCGCCCCGCGTATCGTAGTCAATGGCAATCATCCCTTCGTCCACGTGAAAACCCATCTTGCGCAGTCCCACTGCAGCTTCGGCAAGTTTTCCCTTGAGCGAGCGGACAGTGTCCATCAAACCACGCACGCGTGCGCGTGCCTCGATCTTTGGCGAGAGATCATCTTTCAACGAACTGAGATAACCCTCAAAATCGGCCTCGAAACGCCGTTGCGCGTCTCTAATGAGATCTGCAAAAGCCTTTCTTTGGTCATCAGTGATGTGTGAATCATACATGGTAGTCTTTGTGCTTAGTCCTGCCCCTACAATCGCCAGTCCCAGCATCGCGCACCCGGTGCCGAATTTCAAAACCGTACGATACGCAGGTTACGCAAAGTACAGGCCCTCTCCGAGCTCCATCTATGGCAGGTCAAAGAGCGAGGAATGAGAAGGCTGTGGGAACGTCATCTTTTGGCGTCTTGAAGATCGCACCGCGGATGTTTTCGCGGTAGCTGGATTCGGTTGTGAGCCAAAACATCCGATGGTTATATTTCGCCCGTAACGCCTTCAGGAGCTCTTCGCGCCGCGAATCCGTCCTCTGGACTACGACGACGCGGTACTGCCGGAATCCCCATTCCTTTTCACAATCAGTCGAATTGAAGTAGTCGTAGAAGGCCCCGAGCTTGCGGAGGATCTGTGGCTCGCCGTCGCGGTAGTTGCCGAACTTCGAGCGTTCGATCTCAAGGAAATAGCAGAACTCTTTGTCCGGGCTTCGCGGATCTTCCACGGTGAAGAATGCGTCCGGGTGAACGGTATGCTTCAGGTCCGCCTGTTGCCAGGTGAAACGGAGACCGTTTGCGGAACAGAGCCGCTGGAACGCCATATGGAACGATGTGATTTCGAGCTCATGGTCCAGGGTCCGCAGGGAATGCTCGTCAAGTGTTTTCGTCGCACCCGTTGCATATCCGTTCTCAAACGCATGACGCACTCCCCTATCCGAAAGGCCGTAGACGTAATGGCCGCCGCCGCTCGCCAAGCCGAGATCAAGACGACAGGCGTATCCGTCCCGATGGAGAATGGATAACGTGCGGCGGACGGAGCGCGCATCGCTCTCCGTGATCTCGCGGTTGCGCAGCAGCCTTGCCGCGTCCTTCGTGCGGACGCAGAAAAACTCAGCGAGCAGTTCGAGGAGCCTTTCCTTTGTCCGGTTGCCGTGGGATATCTTTGCGCTTCTCGGACACGATGTCTTCCGGCTTCGCCTCATGTCCGAGCGTATTCGGTTCGCTGGGCGTTTGGCTAGGGACCACCGCATACTGCGCAATCGTGCGATTCCTGATCAGGTTGGCAAAGCTCGCGACGGGCCGTTTGCCCATGGGGAAGGTGGTGACTTTCCCTGCCGTCGCGTCGGCCTTGCGATGAATCGCTTCCCCTACTTGAAGCTGGGCGATGATATGCGGATCGAATGGCAGCGGCTTCAGGCCGACAACGGTGTCCACCGGCTTCTCGTCGTTGTCCCTCAGGAACTCGGGATACGCTTCGTGGGGGTACCTCTTTTCGATGATCGGGGCGTACGCCACGGACGGAAGATTGCTCCTGAAGAGCGGGATGTCCTGCGGGGACATGCGGAACAGAAACCACGTGGACGTGCCGCCGAGGACCGCAGAAAAAACGGACGAGGGAAGCTGCGCCGTGTACTGGTTCGCAATCGTGAGGCACAAGTTGAATTTGCGGCACTGCGTGAGGATCTTCGCAAAGTCCGATCCGGTCTGGAAATTCTGGAACTCGTCCACGTAGATGTAGTGCGGCACGCGCCGATGCTTCGGCATCTCCGCCCTGCGGAGGGCAGCTTGGAGAATTTGCGAGATGATCATCGTCCCCAAGATGACACCCGCCTCGGGAGCGCCGCCGATGTTCACGAGGAGAATATTCTTCCCGTCCATGACTTCGGAAATCTTCAGCTTTGCGTTGGGTGTGCCAAAGATGGTGCGGAGGCGCGGGTTCTTTGCGATCGGCGTAAGGCGCGAGATGATGGGTTCCGTCTTCTCGTCGCTCGGAAACCTGTCCCACTGGGCGCGGGTCAGTGGTGAGACGCGCGCGAGGATCGCCGCGCGGAGCGCGGGACCTTTGATTAAATCGTAGATGTCGATGAACGACGTGTCCCCTGCTTCGAAGAGCGTATAGATGATGTCGCGGAGGATGCCTCCGAACCGCACGCCGGGTTGCCCGCCGAACATCTCGGACAGCCGAGTGAAAAGTTCCACAAGGTTCGTCGCAACCGTCTGCTTTTCGTCCTCGTCGGCGTAGCTCAAAAAGTCGATCGGGATGGGCTGTTTGAGATCGAGATAGATCGTGTCCTTGATGCGATCGTACGGAATCCAGTCGATAATGCCCTCGACGTGGAAATCGGGATTGTCCGGCAGCCCGTTCCCGACCAAATCGCCCGCCGGGTCGATGATCGTGAGGCCCTTCCCGTTCGCGATGTCCTGCATCGCCATCCAGTGCATGAGCGTGCTCTTCCCGTATCCCGGCAGGCCGGGAATCCATACGTGCTGGGCGCGGATTTCATCCGGCTAGGCTTCGATCTGGGCCGCTTCAATCTCGCCCGAGATCAGCCGCCTCAGCCTCAGTTGCTCTTCAAGAAGAGTGAACCGTTCGTGTTCCTTTTGTTGCTGACGTTTGGAAAGATCGGGAGCAGCGGGAGGGACTTCCTGAGGAGCATTAGCAACGATTGCGGCGTAATACCGGCGGCAACGGAGCCGCTTCCGCATGGCGCGGAATGGGAAATATCCAATGCCTCCGAAAACGACGATTGCCGCAAGCGAAGAGGAGACGTCCGGAAGCTCCTGATGACCTTGGGAAGGGTTGCTCCCACCCAAGTCCCATAATGACGGGAAAATTGCTACCACGAGGTACACGAATGAGAGCAGCACGCAGCCGGCAAAGTAGAACGTCAGACATCCATACCCGATTAATCCTTTGGTATTTCGTTTCCGTTCGGCGATAGCGTGGAGATTGACGAGTTCGGATTCGAAATTAGTCATGCCGCTCCCCTCCTTACCCTTCGGCATGCGATCTTCGGCACGCGCCGTCCGCTTGGGCGAGAGCGCACGAAACCCGAAGATCGCCCGTCGCTCAGTGCGAAAGAAAACGGCAAGCATATCGTGCGCGAAACCGACACATTTGGCGGGAGTTCCGCGCAAACACCGTCGCGCGGCGTTAATGCGGTGATAGTTCCGGCAGCGGACATAGCCCGGTACTCCAAAATGATGAGCTTAATTCTTGCTAGAATAGCATCACCCTCGCCCTTTATGGGTGGGGTGTCGTTTCATGGAGTGCTCGCAGAGCGTCTCCTTGAAACGGCCTTCTCGATCTCCCTTCGGGGAGAGGGAATTCAACTTTGGAGAAAAGAGATGAATTCCTTAGGGAAGATGTACTCGGTGAAGGAAGTCGCCGGAATGCTCGGCGTCGGGAGGGATACCGTTATGCGGCTCATCCGGCGCGGGAGACTTCGAGCGGTGAAACTTCCAGTCTGCGGCGGTCGGGGAAAGAACGTCACCTACCGCATCAGCGAGGGCGATATCGGGGATTTCCTGAACGCTTGCCGGGTGTAACAACCGGAGCGGGAGCCGATGAGGTTCCCGCTCTTTGTTTATGGGCACGGTGCGCGCGTGCGTCGGTAGGGCCGATATTGCCCGCCGGAGACAGTCAGGACATTTTCAGATCTTCGAGCCCACCCAATAGGGCGGCCTTTGTTCTGTAACGCGGCACGAGATCCAGCAACCTCGAAAAGGTCGTCCAGGCGTTTACCAGAAAACGGTCAACAATCTCCACGTGACGCGCTGTTTGGCCGTGGTGCACAAATGCAGATCGAATCTTGTAAACCTCGTCGATGTTCTTAACGATACCCTTTCGCTCTTGCACGGATTGACCAATCAGAAATGCCATCCGCTCCCCTAAGTTCTTCTGAATGGGTTCGTTGCTGTCCCTCAACAACATCGATTCCAGCGCCGAGATCGTGAAGACGAGCTTATCCGAGACCTCAGAGGCCAACGACTGTCTCGAATACAGCAACAGTGCATCGTAGAGACTTCGTGAGAACTCGGTAGAGGTGTCCGAAGCTAGTCTGCGCAGATTATCCAAGACTCCTGGTCGCAATCCAAGACTATTGTCGAGGTCCCAGTTCCTTGTGCGGTGATCCTGGGTGCCTCTGCTGATGTGGTCGATGCATCCCCCATTCATAAAGACCTCGGTGCAAATGCCCATGGCTTGTGCGCCGTTGGGTGTGCAGTAGCTAGTGAGCCGCGAATTGAGAGTGGCTGGTGATACGAACCTTAGCAGAGCGACAGCGTTCTGGGCCGCCGCTCGCGCGATTTGGACTGCCTTGTGCTCTTCTGCCCGAACGGAGGAGCACGCGGCTAAACTAGCCTGGAGTTCTGATCGCTTTTCATTAAGTGCCGCCGCAGTTAAGGGATTGTCGAGTGCACCGGCTGGTATCCTGCTCCACCACTCATCCATGATTTGCCTCGTGAACGTTCGAAACGTCACATCCCCGATGCTGAATTCGATCGATGAATAGGTCCGGAAGATCGGAATCCAAATCTCGTGATCCTTAACCGCAGCACTGCTCTTGAGCGTAATATACTCTGAGAGCGTATCGAATCGACGGCGTTCCAAGGTGTCACAAAGCCAATCGCATATATGATTGAGTAGAAACTCATCGGAAACTACGTCTCGAAACGGCTTCGCTTGACTCATGTCGTCCGCGAGAAGCTTGATCGGCTGAAAGGCATCGCCAACCCAGCCGACTCTCATGTTTGCGGACACCCAAAACACGCCAGAGCGCTCCCCTACGGCATCGTGTCCATAAAAGAGTTTGGGGGCCGAAAGGATATCTTCGGAACGAATTGTAGCGACCGGATGTATGTCCGGTTTTTGAGAGGGCTCTTGTGGGTTACCGAGGCCTTGTACTGTGGGTAGAATTTCTTGGGCGCGCTGATCATATCGCTTCGCCGCCTCGCGGTGAAAAGCAAGTCCTGCCGAATTCGCATTCATGCTTGTATCGAAGCACACCTTGACACCGGAGTGGTTCGCGAAAACCGCCACCGCATGCTGGCAAAGACTTCTGAGCATACCCAAGGTTCTGCGTGTGCCTTCTTGCGATATATGGAAACTGGCCAAAGTGCGGGCCGTTACCCTCTTCGCGGCGATCCGGAATTTGGAAGAGAGACCGGCCTTTCCTTCTTCTCGGACTCCCCCACCGGGAAAAAGAATGTTGGGGCACAAGTGATAACGACTCCCGAAATTCGGTTCCGCTGGGCGTTGTTCCGCTGCAAAAGCGAGGCCTATTTCACTCTCACCAATTTCGTTTTCCAGGTGCGCCGCACGAGTTCTTCGAGCCTCGCTTGGCGCTCCTTCACCCACGGGGCGTAGTGCTTCTCGGTGACTTTGACGCTCGAATGTCCAAGGAGAATGGATACATCTTGGAGCGGAACGCCAGCTTCGAGGAGCCGGACC